>NZ_CAUTUT010000010.1:0-111657 GCF_963541955.1 Hoylesella pleuritidis
AAGATCTTCTCTTTCCATTCGCAGATAAATGATAGAGTCGCTTTTCGGTTACTTTCTTATTCCGAACTGGCGTATCATATACACAATTCCTGAAACTGATTCTTGTTTTTGCTTTGATACGTTTACTCAAAAAATATCTCTATTCTACCAATGGAAAGGACGAAAAAAGCGTTGTCAATGTACAAGGACTCGACAACGCTTATAATTTTAATAACCAATGGTATTTTTTCTGCGGAAGGTGAGGGATTCAAACCCCCGATACCCGAAAGGGGTATACCGGATTTCGAGTCCAGCGCATTCGGTCACTCTGCCAACCTTCCTTGCGACTGCAAAAGTAACAAAAAACGACGATTCTACAAAATAAAAAGCCTAAATTATCTCCGAATAAATTCATTCAAAGGATAATTTCTGCAATTTATGACGAAGTTGTTCAGCTTCAGACTGTCTAATAGAAAGTGTTATCGTACACGTATTGTCGAAATTCTGACTGAGAATTTTGGGAGACATTTCTTTCACAATACGCATTACATCGTTCATCATCGGATAGGTAAAAGTATAAGTTATTATCTCTTCAATCTGTTGTCGAATTATTTCTGAATGGGCAATTGCGTCGGCAGCAGCTGTTCGATAAGCCATTATCAAGCCGCCTGTACCTAAATTAATACCCCCGTAATAGCGCACAACGACGATTAGGATGTTTGACAATTCGTTGCTGTTGATTTGTCCTAAGATGGGTTTTCCTGCTGTGCCCGACGGTTCGCCGTCGTCATTGGCACGAAACGATGTGCGATTGGCTCCTAACATATAGGCATAACACACGTGACGGGCATTATAATATTTTTTCCGATAATGGTCTAACAGCGATTTGATTTCTGTTACCGAATCTACATTATGTGCAAAGGCGAGAAATTTACTCCGCTTTTCGGAGTAAAATCCCTCGCCTATCTTACTTGATATGGTCTTAAATTCGTCAATCACGAAATGTGAGACTTCTCGTTGCGTTATGACAATTTATGAATAATTAATCCTGAACGTAATTTCGGTTCAAACCAAGTGGCTTTCGGTGGCATAATTTTTCCACTGTCGGCAATATCCATAATCTGTTTCATTGATACCGGATAGAGAGCTAAAGCCATCTTCATTTCACCGCTGTCAACACGTCGTTTCAGTTCTTCCAAGCCTCGGAGGCCACCTACAAAATCGATTCGCTTATCCGAACGTAGGTCTTTAATACCAAGTAGCTTATCCAAAATGAGACGTGAAGAGATGTCTACATCTAATATACCGATAGGATCGGCATCGTTGTAAGTTCCCTTTTTAGCTATGAGACTATACCATTTACCGTCCAAATACAAGGAGAATTCGTGTAACTGAGCAGGTCTGTATGGTTCTGTTCCTTTACATTCTACTTCAAAATCGTTATGCAAAGCATTCAGGAACTCCTCTGAAGTCATCCCATTCAGATCCTTGACCACACGGTTGTAATCGAGAATCGTCAACTGAGAAGCTTGGAAGCATACAGCCATAAAATAGTTATATTCTTCCTTACCTGTGTGGTGTGGATTCTGTTTTGCTTTCTCTGCACCGACAAGTGCAGCAGCAGCAGAGCGATGATGCCCGTCGGCAATGTACAGACTTGGCATCTTGGCAAACTCTTTTGTGATTGCTTCGATATCTGCTTGATCGCTGATTACCCAGAACTGATGACGGAATCCATCGATAGGAGCAACGAAATCGTATTCGGGATGGGTAGAAGCATAACGCATAATAAGCGTATTCAGCACGTCATTGTCAGGATATGCAAAGAAAACAGGCTCAATATTAGCATTGTTCACACGAACGTGCTTCATACGATCTTCTTCCTTATCACGACGCGTTAACTCGTGCTTTTTGATTACGCCATTGAGATAATCATCCACATAAGCACCTACGACGAGCCCATATTGAGTCTTGCTATTCATTGTCTGTGCATAAATATAATATTGTTCTTTATCGTCTTGCACAAGCCAACCTTTCTCTTGGAAAGCCTTGAAGTTCTCGGCAGCTTTCTCGTAAACACGAGGATCATACTCGGAAGTTCCCTGCTCGAAATCTATTTCAGGTTTAATAATATGATAGAGGCTCATCTCATTGTTACCGGCTTCAACTCGTGCCTCTTCTGATTCCAATACATCATAAGGACGAGATTCTACTTTTTCAACAAGGTTTTTAGGCGGGCGAACCCCTTTAAACGGTTTAATTGTTGCCATAATTTGATTTACTTAATTTACTTGGAACTTTGTACAGCCATCTTTGAAAAAGGCATTAATCTGTTTGGCAGCAGCAATACCAGCATTGTTATTGGCCTCAGCAGTCTGAGCTCCCATCTTCTTTGGGGTGCTGAAATAACGTCCTTCAAACTTGCAGAATTCTGCATCGGCATCGGGCTTGATATCCGTAACGAATTTCAAATCGTCGCGATCAGACAATAATTTGAGCAATTCCGGTTCGTTGATAACTTCTTTCCGTGCTGTGTTGATGAGGATTCCGCCTTTCTTCATCTGGTTAACCAGCGCATAGTTAATGCTGCCTTTGGTTTCAGGAGTTGCAGGAATATGGAGAGAAATCACGTCGCATGTCTTGAACAGTTCGACTTGATCAGCAACGGAATGTACTCCGGCTTCCTCGATCACATTTGCAGGACAGAACGCATCATAAGCATATACGTCCATACCGAAACCTTTTGCCACACGTGCCACATTGCGACCCACGTTACCGAAAGCAAGAATACCTAATTTCTTGCCCATCAATTCCGTACCCGATTTACCGTTGAAGAAATTACGGACAGCATAAACCAACAGGCCGAATACAAGTTCAGCAACAGCGTTGGAGTTCTGTCCCGGCGTGTTTTCTACAACAACGCCCTTGGTCTTTGCATAGGCAGTATCGATCGAGTCGTAACCGGCACCGGCACGAACAACGATTTTCAACTGCTTAGCTGCATCAAGTACGGCAGGCGTAACCTTATCGGACCGCACGATCATTGCATCGGCATCTTTTACGGCATCAAGCAATTGCTGAACGTCCGTATACTTTTCCAGGAGTACTAATTCGTGACCGGCACCCTCAATCTCTTTTCTGATTCCATTGACAGCGGTTGAAGCGAACGGCTTCTCCGTAGCTACTAATACTTTCATAGCAATCTTTTGTTTCTTGGGTTAATAATTTGTGAAAGAGATATGGCTCGGAACAACATCCTCCCCATATCTCATTACTATTTCAATTAGTGTGCAGCTTCAAATTCCTTCATTGCTTTCACCAATTCCCGAACGCCATCAACAGGCTGTGCGTTGTAGCAACTTGCACGGAAACCACCTACTGAACGGTGTCCCTTGATGCCGACCATACCGCGCTCTGTTGCAAATTCAAAGAACGGTTTTTCTAATTCTTTGTACTCATCGTTCATTACGAAACAGATATTCATCCGTGAACGGTCTTCTGCTTTCACTGTTCCACGGAAGAGTTTGTTGCGATCAATCTCTCCGTACAGCAATTCTGCACGTTCATTGGCAAGCTTATCCATTGCCTCAACACCGCCATTTCTCTTGATCCAGCGTAATGTTTCCAGAGCCGAATAGATAGGAACAACAGGTGGCGTATTAAACATCGATCCTTTTTCTACGTGTGTGCGATAATCCAACATCGTAGGAATCTCACGCGGAGCACGCCCTAATTTGTCATCCTTTACAATAATAAAGGTTACGCCGGCCATAGCCAAATTCTTTTGAGCACCACCATAAATACAATCGTATTTAGCCACATCGACTGGCCGACTGAAAATATCCGAAGACATATCGCCGATCAATGGCACACTCACTTCGGGATCTTTGCGCCATTCGGTACCATAGATGGTATTATTGGTCGTGATGTGTAGGTAGTCGACATCTGACGGAACGGTCCATCCTTTGGGGATGTAAGAGAAATTGGCATCAGCAGATGATGCAAGCTCTAATGCCTCACCAATACGCTTTGCCTCTTTCAGCGCCTTGTTAGCCCACGTACCTGTGTTGATGTACGCAGCCTTTTTAATTAAGAAATTACAAGGAACCTGATAGAATTGCAAGGATGCACCACCACCCAGGAAGATAACAGAGTAACCTTCGGGGATAGAAAGTAACTCCTTGAATAGGGCTACTGCCTCATCCAAAACAGGTTGGAAATCTTTTGCTCTGTGGCTGATCTCCATCAAAGAAAGTCCACTGCCGTTGAAGTCTAAAATTTGTTTGGCTGTGTTTTCAATTACTTCGCGCGGAAGAATTGATGGACCTGCATTGAAATTGTACTTTTTCATCTAATTGTTCTTTAAGTTAACGTGTGACAATATGTTTATCAATACTCTGCTGCGAAATTACACTTTAAATTTGATATACGCAAATATTTCAGCAAGATTTTAGCAAAATGATTTCTTATTTCCATAATTTATCTGAATAAAAAGGGAAAGTGATAAGATATTAAGGATTTGAATAAAAAAGGTAGATTAATATAATAAAAACAGATATCATATTTATTCAGAGAATCTACGATACAAAAAGGAATTTTGATTAACGGCTTTTTACTTTGCGTTTAATGGCTAATTTTAATGTGATTAACCGTTAAACGCGCGGTGATTGATTGCTAAATGCGCTCCGATTTATCGCTGGTGACAAGATGTATTTTTAATAAAATAAGTTACCAAACACTTGTGGAATCAAAAAAATAGGTGTAATTTTGCAACGGTAAAAAATTACGTCATAGATTGATTATGAAGAAATCACTTATTCTATTTGTCTCATTTGCATTTCTCTTGTTGATTTGCAGTTGTGCCGGCAGTAAAAAGGTTGCGTATCTCCAAAATGCAGATGTTGCCAGTCTGGCCGATTCCAAAGGTTTGTATGATGCACGGATTATGCCGAAAGATATGCTTACGATTACCGTGAGCACGATTACACCGGAAGCTGCAAAGCCTTTTAATCTTACTGTTGCCAACACATCTGAGTCGGGGGCAGCATCAAGTGGCTCGCAATCTTACCTGGTTGACAATGACGGTAATATCAATTTTCCTGTTGTGGGACATGTCCACGTAGTCGGATTGACGAAGAGTCAGTGTCAGGATTTGATTCGTGACAAGGTGAAACCTTATTTAGCCGAGACAGAAAATCCTGTGGTGACTGTACGAATGTCGAGTTATCGGGTTACGGTTACCGGAGAAGTGAACCGTCCAGGTGTCTTTCCTGTAACGACAGAAAAGATAAGTGTGCTTGAAGCTTTGGCCTCAGCAGGTGATCTGACGATATATGGCAAGCGTGATAATGTGATGTTAATCAGAGAGGATGTAACCGGTGAGAAAAGTATTCATCGGTTGAATCTCAATGATGCAAATCTTATCAATTCTCCTTATTATTATTTACAGCAAAATGATATTGTGTATGTTGAGCCGAATAAAGTGAAAGCCAGTGGATCAAGTATTGGTCCGTCGACAACACTATGGTTCTCGTTTCTGGGGATAGTAACCTCGGTAGCAGCATTAGTTGTCAATATTGTGAGAAAGTAATGATTTAAAAAGAATATGTAAAAATGAAAAAATGAAAGAAAGACCAAGCGGGATCGACATTTCATTTTTTCATTTTTTTATTTATAAACGTTCGTTATACACAGTTTGAAAATATCAGAAACAGGAGAATGATATGGAGCCTTTGAAACACGAATGCGGTGTGGCGATGGTGCGATTGCTGAAACCATTAGAGTTTTATAAGCAGAAATACGGCACGTGGAAGTATGGACTTAACAAGCTCTATCTGATGATGGAGAAGCAGCATAACCGTGGGCAGGAAGGTGCAGGATTAGCTTGTGTGAAGCTAGACGGCGTTCCTGGCAAGGAGTATATGTTTCGCGAGCGTGCCGAAGGAGCCAATGCCATTACCCAAATCTTTGCCAATGTTCATAAGAGTTATGGCGAGTGGCCGGCCGAACAGATTGAGGATGCCGAGTTTGCACGCTATGATCTACCTTTTGCCGGTAATCTCTATATGGGCCATCTGCGTTATTCTACTACGGGAAAGAGCGGCCCCAGCTATGTACATCCGTTTTTGCGTCGTAACAATTGGCGTGCAAAGAACCTGTGTTTGTGCGGCAATTTCAATATGACCAATATCGACGAGATATTCAATAAATTAACGCTGCAAGGCCAATCTCCCCGCAAATACAGTGACAGTTATATTATGCTGGAGTTGATGGGGCATCGATTAGACCGCGAAGTAGAGCGAAATTTCATCGCGGCGAAGACTGCTGGGTTTCAGAATGCAGATATTACGCGTTATATTGAAGATCACGTGGAGATGAGCAATGTGCTCAAAAACACCATGGCTGACTTCGATGGAGGGTATGTGGTGTGTGGAATCACGGGCAGCGGAGAATTTTTCTCAATGCGAGACCCGTGGGGCATTCGACCGGCTTTTTATTATATGAACGACGAAATCGTAGTTCTGGCCAGCGAACGCCCCGTTTTACAGACCACATTCGACCTTGAATGCGATGATATTCGCGAGTTGGAGCCGGGGCAAGCTCTATTTGTTCGGCGTAACGGAGCGTGTCATTTAGAGCAGGTTTTACCGCAACGGGGAGACGCAAAATGCTCTTTTGAGCGTATCTATTTCAGTCGGGGATCGGACCGCGATATCTATAAAGAGCGCAAAAAGTTGGGCGAACAGCTTACGGATGGCATCTTGCGAGCCGTAGATTACGATACAGAACATACCGTGTTTTCGTTTATTCCTAATACGGCCGAGGTGGCTTTCTATGGTATGTTGAATGGTTTCAAACGCTATGTCAATGATCAGAAGATTGCGAAAATAGAACATTTAGGGCATATTCCGACGCACGAGGAGTTGGAAAAAATTATCCACGAGTATGTGCGTAGTGAAAAGGTAGCGTGGAAAGACATTAAGTTGCGTACCTTTATCACCGAAGGTAACTCGCGAAACGACTTGGCTTCGCACGTCTATGACGTTACTTACGAAAGTATCGAACATCATCGAGACAATTTGGTGATTATCGACGACAGTATTGTTCGTGGTACAACGCTTAAAGAAAGCATTCTTCGCATTCTCGACAGGCTACATCCCAAGAAGATTGTCGTGGTGAGCAGTGCGCCGCAAATTCGTTATCCTGACTATTATGGCATAGATATGCCGCGGTTAGAAGAGTTTTGCGTGTTCCGCGCTACCATTGAATTGCTGAAAGACAGAGGAATGCACGACTTGGTAGACACCACTTATCGAAATTGCCAAGACGAACTAATGAAATCCAAAGAACAAATGCGCAACTGCGTGCGAGATATTTATGAGCCTTTCAGTGTTAAAGAAATCAACGAGAAAATTGTTGAAATGTTGCGTCCCGAAGATGTCAAGACGCCGGTAGAACTTGTTTATCAGTCGCTTGAAGGCTTACGGACAGCCCTTCCTCAGCACAAAGGTGACTGGTATTTTACGGGTAAATATCCTACGCCTGGCGGTACAAAGCTGTGCAATCAAGCTTTTATTAATTTTGTTGAGAACGTTTATCAGTATGAACAGAAATTCTAATCAAGAACAATGAAGAACGTAACGTTAGTCTTAGAAGACGGTACTCGCTTCTGCGGTAAATCATTCGGATACGATACCCCGATAGCAGGCGAAGTGGTTTTCAATACTGCAATGACCGGATATCCCGAGAGTTTGACCGATCCTTCGTATGCAGGACAATTGATGGTAATGACTTATCCGTTAGTGGGTAACTACGGCGTACCGCCGTTTTCAATCGAGCAGGACGGTATTCCGATCTTTATGGAGGGTGAAAAGATATATGCTTCTGCGCTAATCGTGTCAGATTACAGCGCGTGTTATTCGCATTGGAATGCCCAAGATTCGTTGGCCGGCTGGTTGAAACGTGAACACGTGCCCGGAATTACGGGTGTCGATACCCGCGAACTAACTAAGGTGCTACGTGAACACGGTGTGATGATGGGGCAAATTATCTTTGATGATGAACCCGATAATATTCCGACAGCCCACTATGAGGGTGTTAATTTTGTCGATCAAGTGAGTTGCAAGGAAGTAATGACATACCATACTGGAGCGGGAAAGAAAGTGGTGCTCGTAGATTGCGGTGTGAAAGCCAATATCATTCGCTGTTTAATCAATCGCGGTGTGGAAGTAATTCGGGTACCTTGGAATTATGATTATACTACGATAGACTTCGATGGACTTTTTCTCGGAAATGGTCCCGGCAATCCCGATATGTGTGAAGAGGCTGTAACGATTCTTCGGAAACAACTCGATAGCAGCCGAAAACCCATCTGCGGAATATGTATGGGCAATCAGTTATTGGCCAAAGCGGGCGGTGCTTCTATCTATAAGTTGAAGTATGGGCATCGTTCTCACAATCAGCCTGTGCGTATGGTGGGTACCGACAACTGCTATATCACCAGTCAAAATCACGGCTATGCCGTAGATGCGACAACCTTAGGACAAGATTGGGAAGAGCTCTTCGTCAATATGAATGACGGTTCTAACGAGGGCATTCGCCACAAAACCAATCCTTGGTTTACATCGCAGTTCCACCCGGAAGCCTGTTCAGGACCGGTGGATACAGAGTTTATGTTCGATAAGTTTATTGAAAGTTTAAAGTAAGATACGATGAAAGACGAGAATATTAAGAAGGTATTGCTGTTAGGATCGGGAGCTTTGAAGATTGGAGAAGCTGGCGAATTTGATTACTCCGGCTCTCAGGCTCTCAAAGCTTTGCGTGAAGAAGGCGTTTATACGGTGCTTATCAATCCGAACATTGCTACGGTTCAGACCTCAGAAGGTGTTGCAGATCAAATCTATTTCCTGCCTGTTCAGCCTTATTTCGTTGAACGAGTGATCGAGAAAGAGCGCCCCGACGGTATCTTGTTGGCCTTTGGCGGACAGACAGCTTTAAATTGTGGTGTAGAGCTTTATCGATCGGGTGTTCTTGAAAAATATAACGTTCGCGTGCTCGGAACACCAGTCCAAGCCATTATGGACACCGAAGACAGAGAACTGTTTGTAGAAAAACTCAATGAGATTGACGTCAAGACGATCAAAAGCGAAGCCTGCGAAACGATCAGTCAAGCTCGTGAAGCCGCCGCACGTTTGGGTTATCCTGTTATCATTCGGGCAGCTTATGCTTTGGGAGGGTTAGGCAGTGGTTTCTGCGATAACGAAGACGAGCTGAATAAATTGGCTGAAAAAGCTTTCTCGTTTTCTCCCCAAGTGCTTGTTGAGAAGAGTTTGAAGGGGTGGAAAGAGATAGAATACGAGGTGGTACGAGACAGGTACGATAATTGCATTACAGTGTGCAATATGGAGAATTTCGACCCATTGGGTATCCATACAGGTGAGAGTATCGTCGTCGCTCCATCCCAAACGCTTACCAACAGCGAGTATCACAAGTTGCGGGCATTGTCTATCAAGATTATTCGTCATATCGGAATCGTGGGCGAATGCAACGTACAGTATGCCTTTGATCCCGCAAGTGAGGATTACAGAGTTATCGAAGTGAATGCCCGTTTGAGTCGTTCGTCGGCCTTGGCATCCAAAGCAACGGGCTATCCATTGGCTTTTGTGGCTGCTAAATTAGGTATGGGATATGGGCTTTTCGAGTTGAAGAACTCGGTAACGAAGACAACAAGCGCTTTCTTCGAGCCAGCTTTAGACTATGTTGTGTGTAAGATTCCGCGCTGGGATTTGAGCAAATTCCGTGGCGTAGACAAAGAGTTGGGGTCTTCGATGAAGTCGGTGGGCGAAGTAATGGCTATCGGTCGCAACTTTGAAGAGGCTTTACAGAAAGGACTTCGTATGATCGGGCAGGGTATGCACGGCTTTGTGGAGAATAAAGAGCTGGAAATCGACGACATCGATGCAGCCCTTCGAGAGCCTACCGACAAACGAGTCTTTATCATATCGAAGGCTATGCATAAGGATTATAGCATCGATCAGATACACGAATTGACGAAAATTGACAAATGGTTTTTGCAGAAACTCAAACATATCATCGATATCGACGAAGCATTGAAGCGTTGTACGAGTATCAATGTGTTAGATAAAGATTTGCTGCAAACTGCAAAATGCTATGGATTTACGGATTTCCAGATTGCCCGTGCGGTGGGGTTAGAGCGCGAATTGCACAATATGCACCGTGCGGCATTGGTAGTTCGTAGTCTGCGAAAGCGTTATGGTATTGTGCCTGTGGTTAAACAGATCGACACTTTGGCTGCGGAATATCCGGCTCAGACCAACTATCTTTATGTCACTTACTCCGGAATAAAGAGCGATGTGGCGTTTGTGCAGGATAAGCGGAGCATTATCGTGCTCGGTTCTGGTGCCTATCGCATCGGCAGTTCGGTTGAGTTCGATTGGTGCGGCGTGCAGGCTTTGAACACGATTCGCAAGCAAGGATACCGCTCGATAATGATTAACTACAATCCGGAGACCGTTTCTACCGACTACGATATGTGTGATCGGCTTTACTTCGACGAGTTAACTTTCGAGCGAGTAATGGATATTATCGATCTTGAAAGCCCTCACGGCGTGATCGTTTCAACCGGAGGACAGATTCCGAACAATCTGGCGATGTGGTTGGATGCTGAAAATGTGCCTATATTAGGTACTTCAGCACGAGACATCGACAATGCAGAAGACCGTGCGAAGTTCTCTGCAATGCTCACCGAACACGGCATTAACCAACCCGAATGGCGTGCACTCACATCGATGAATGACATTAATGAGTTTGTCGATAGGGTAGGATTCCCTGTGCTTGTACGTCCTTCGTATGTCCTTTCGGGTGCAGCGATGAACGTATGTTCCAATAACGAGGAGCTGGAACGCTTTTTGAAGCTGGCCGCCAACGTGAGTGAAGACCATCCGGTCGTGGTGAGTAAGTTTATCGAACACGCCAAAGAGATAGAGATGGACGCCGTAGCGCGTAACGGAGAGATACTTGCTTACGCAATCTCCGAGCACATCGAGTTTGCCGGTGTACACTCGGGCGATGCCACGATACAATTTCCGCCGCAGAAGATTTATGTAGAAACGGTACGACGAATCAAGCGTGTGAGTCGGCAGATTGCCCGGGCACTGCATATCAACGGCCCTTTCAACATTCAGTATATGGCGTGTGAGAACGATATTTTAGTTATTGAATGCAACCTGCGTGCATCGCGTTCGTTCCCGTTTGTGAGCAAAGTTCTGAAGCTGAATCTTATTGATCTGGCTACGAAAGTAATGCTCGGCATTCCGGTTGAAAAGCCCAATAAGAATCTCTTTGATCTCGATTATGTCGGTATTAAGGCCAGCCAGTTCTCTTTCAACCGCTTGCAGAAAGCCGATCCGGTGCTGGGTGTGGATATGGCTTCTACCGGAGAAGTGGGCTGTCTGGGTGATGATACCGATCAGGCACTCATCAAGAGTATGCTTTCTGTGGGGTATCGGGTCCCTAAGAAAACCATTTTGTTGTCGACGGGTGGGGCCAAACAGAAAGCAGAAATGCTCAACGCAGCCCGTACTTTGATGTCTAATGGATACGAACTTTTCGCTACCGGCGGTACATCTCAGTTTCTTTCAGAGAATGATATACCAAATACGCGTGTTTACTGGCCATCGGAAGAAGGTTGCCAACCGCAGGCTTTGGACCTACTTCACGGCCATCAGATTGATATGGTAGTCAATATCCCGAAGAATCTCACTGTCCACGAGTTGACCAATGGATATAAGATTCGTCGTGCGGCGATAGATCTGAACGTTCCGTTGATTACCAATACCCGTTTGGCCTCGGCCTTTATCCACGCCTTTTGCACATTGAGTCTCGACGACGTAGACATCAAGTCGTGGGCGGAATATTGATTCCTGAATCAGGCTTGTCCTCTGTTTTCCTTTAAACGGGAAAAAGGAAGACTTCATTTCATTTGTGGGGAAGATACGATTGGAAATCGAAGCCTATTCTTCTTATATCTTATTGATAGTCAGATAGATATAGGTTTGATTACAACTAACGGTTAAACGCATTGCGTTTAACCGTTAGTTGTAATGTGTTCAGCCGTTAATTGCAGTGCGTTCAGATGTCTTTCGCAAAGCGTCTGAATATTCTCCGTTTATGGTCTGCCATTATTCCTTGTATAAATTACTTGTTTTGGCCTTTCGATGAATGATAAACGGATAGGAGATAAACAAAAAGACCGCCGGACTTAGTCCGACGGTCAATCTCTCATTTTTCAGTTCGAGCTGATTACATAGCAGCAGCAGAGTCAGCAGCAACTGAATCAACAGCCATAGAATCACTTGCCATAGAGTCAACAGCAACAGTGTCAGAGTCTGCGTTTGCAGCAGGAGCTGCTGTTTTGTTACCACAAGATGCGAAAGAGATCGCTGCAATAGCTACGAACATTAAAACTAATTTCTTCATTTCTTCTTTGCTTTTTAAATCTGTAAAACAATCGTTTGTTTATTAAAACACTGCAAAGGTAAGTATTTTTTCGATACGAAACTCATCTTTTAAGCGTTTTTTTTGTATCGCGTTGTAACTTTTTTCTAATTGGTTGATACACAGAACTATATGATAAGTAAATAATAGTTAAATCCTAATGTGCTTCAAAATTCGGAACTATTCGCCGTCGTTTTCCGAACAATTGTCGTACCTTTGCAAAGAGAATGAGTAGGTTTACGGGTGAACAAGTTGACAGATTAACGAGTGAATGGCCTTGTTTACTCGTTTACTGGTTCACTCGTAAACTCTATATATAATAAGGTATAACAGATGATTGATACTTCCGCCTTTCAGGGTAAGGTAGCGGCATACTTCACATTAGGGTGTAAACTCAACTTCTCAGAGACTTCGACGTTCGGTCAAATGCTTCAAGATATGGGCGTGCGAACGGCTCAGAAGGGTGAGCACGCCGATATTTGCCTGATCAATACGTGCTCGGTGACCGAGGTGGCTGACCATAAATGTAGACAAGCCATTCATCGGATGGTGCGCGAGAATCCGCATTCTTTTGTCGTGGTGACGGGTTGTTATGCCCAATTAGAGGCCGAAACGGTGAGTAAAATCGATGGTGTAGATCTCGTTTTAGGCAGTAATGAGAAGGCTAATCTCATTCAATTCCTCTCCGAAGCGTGGAGTAGGGGACGTGAAAAGCAGGCTTTGCACGAGTTTCATTCAGTGCGGACGAAAGATATCCGGGCATTTGCGCCTTCGTGTTCGCGTGGCAATCGTACCCGTTATTTCCTCAAGGTGCAAGACGGATGTAATTATTTCTGCACCTATTGCACCATTCCTTATGCTCGCGGATTCAGTCGAAATCCTTCTATTGCATCATTAGTGGCGCAGGCCGAACAAGCTGCCCGTGAGGGCGGAAAGGAAATTGTACTTACCGGAGTGAATATAGGCGACTTCGGAATTACTACCGGTGAGCGGTTTATCGACCTGGTTCGGGCGCTCGATCAGGTTGAAGGCATCCGGCGTTTTCGCATCAGTAGTCTTGAACCCGACCTTCTCGACGATGCGCTTATCGATTATTGCGCCCATAGCCGAGCGTTTATGCCACATTTCCATATACCTTTGCAGAGCGGCAGCGACGAGGTCTTGCGGTTGATGCACCGTCGGTATGACCGGGCATTGTTCGCTCATAAGATTGCGCTTATTAAGGAACGAATGCCCGATGCCTTTATAGGTGTAGATGTGATGGTGGGCAGTCGCGGCGAAAAGCCTGAATATTTTGAAGACTGTTATTCGTTCTTGGCGAGTTTAGATGTTACCCAATTGCATGTCTTTCCATACAGCGAGCGCCCCGGCACCAGTGCACTCTCTATCCCGTATGTGGTAAATGATAAAGACAAGAAGTTGCGCTCTAAACGCCTTTTGGCTCTGTCGGATGAGAAGATACAGGCTTTTTATGCTACACATATCGGTCAACAGGCCGAAGTTTTGTTTGAAAAGGCCGCCCGAGGAAAGGCGATGCACGGTTTTACTAAGAATTATATTCGTGTCGAATTGCCGCCATCAATGGCCCGGGAAGAGTATGACAATCAGCTGATCGACGTGACCTTAGGTGAGTTTAATCACGATCGGTCGGCTCTAAAAGCGATATTATGAAATTGGCCATCGTCATTTTGAATTGGAACGGGCGTGCAATGTTGGCCCAATATCTACCCACCGTGATGGAGTATTCACGTGGTGAGGCCACCGTTTACATTGCTGACAATGCCTCGACAGACGATTCTATGCAGCTAATTCGCAATAAATTTCCTGCGTGCAAACCCCTTTTGCTGGATCAAAATTATGGTTTTGCCGAGGGTTATAACCGTGCTTTAAAGCAGATAGAGGCTGATTATTACTTGCTGTTGAATAGTGATGTAGAGGTAACTCACCATTGGCTTACACCGCTGTTAGAGTTTATGGATGCGCATCCTGATGCTGCTGCGTGCCAGCCTAAGCTGTTGTCTGAACGGGATAAAGACCGTTTTGAGTATGCGGGAGCGGCTGGCGGCTATTTGGACAAATACGGTTATCCGTTCTGTCGGGGGCGAATCTTCGACACGGTAGAGGCCGACAATGGTCAATATGACTACAATACGGAGATTCTTTGGGCCTCAGGTGCTTGTCTTCTCATACGAAGTAAAGACTATTGGGAAGTCGGTGGTTTAGATGCTCGTTTTTTTGCGCACAACGAAGAGATTGATCTCTGTTGGCGATTAAGACTGATGGGGCGCAAGATTTATTGCGTTCCTGATAGTTATGTTTATCACGTAGGAGGGGGAACGTTGCCCAAAGGCAATCCGATAAAGACTTTTCTCAACTTCCGTAACAATCTGACGATGCTTTATAAGAATCTGCCTGAAAACGAACTGAGGACTGTTATGCGGATGAGATGGTTCTTAGACTATCTCGCTGCATTTCAAACGCTACTCTTAAATGGTAATATCGGCGACTTCAAGGCGATTTTCCGAGCACGCAAGGCGTTTAAGAAATGGCTGCCAGAATTTAAAGACGACCGTGCAGAAATCCAACGTCGGCGTATCATTGGGCGTGTAGTAGAGCGACGTCCGTATAGCATCCTCTGGCAGTATTATGTGCGGGGGCGCCGCCAATTCTGTGAGTTGATTTGACAGATTGTTTGAATCCCATTTCTCATTTGCATCTTTTTATGTTCCGATTAACCGTTAGTTACACGATGATTAACACTTACTTAGAAGATGATTAACGGTTAATTAAGAATTGAGTCTGTATTAATTGAATATCAGTAAGTTACATTAATAAGTGCTCTAAGGCCGGAATATGGATTCGGCCACGATAAAGCGTGAGCAAATTTTCGGCTTGCAGCGCATTCAAAACAATGGAAATATTCAGCCGACTATCATTCAACTCGTGAGCTAATTGTATCATTTTAATCGTGATACGCTTCTCGCCAGCCGGCCTGAGACTGTGCATTTCGAAGAATCGGATAAGCCTTCCGCGGAGATCGGATGGCTGTCGACGCCACGGCCGACGCTCTGCCCGTTGTAAATTCGTGGCTATCCGATTCATCAGATTCAATCGGAAGATGATGAATTGATCGATAAGTTTCGTTGTTTCAGCCTTGTCCAAAGCAATCAGACAGCAATCAGTCTTAGTCGTATAAGTATGTGTAAACCGTTGGGTGAGTCCAAACAAGCGCTCGGGTTGAATCAAATCGGGTGCTGAAAGCGTTTCCTCGAACGTATAACTGCGGTCATCGGCAATGGTTTCGACAGTCAATGCGCCGCTCATCAGGCAGTAAAGTTGATCGCAAATATCGCCATCCTTAACGAGTAAACGGCCTGCTGATAGTTTGTGAAACCCTATTTTGGTGTGCCCGACAACCAAAGTGAGATCATCGTGACTCATTCCTTGAAACAGCGGGAGCTGTAACAGTTTATCATATAGCTGTACATTGCCGTCCATCACGCCGTCTTTTACATTACGGTTTACTCAAAATCTTATCTTTCATAGAGGGTGAAAACCACACGGCATTATGTCCTCGGGCATCCGAATAGATGAAATACGCCATCAGTTCGGGATGTCGTTCCAATATCTTTCGTGCTCCGTCGAGTCCCGACACCATAAAAGACGTGGCATAAGCATCGGCCGTAGCACAGTCTTTGGCTATCACCGTAGCCGACAGAATATTGTGTTGCACAGGGTAACCAGTCTTCGGATCAATGGTGTGTGCATACTTTTTACCGCCCTTATAATAAAAGTTACGATAGTTCCCACTGGTTGCCATCGCTCTGTCTGTTATGTTCAAGACGGTCTGAAGCTCCTGATTTACGCTGAGAGAATCGTCTGTCGGCTTGGTCACTCCGATACGCCAAGGCAACCGTTTGTCGTTAATACCACTCGTAACAACCTCGCCTCCGATCTCAACCATAAAGTTATTGATTCCCCGACTGCGCAAAAAGCGGGCCACAACATCGCTTCCGTAGCCCTTAGCAATGGCACTGAAATCGAGCATAATACGTGGATCGGCTTTGCGAATATGGCCGTTTTGCAGACTTACTTTCTGATAACCCACTAACGACCGAATACTATCGACGACGTGCCGAGTAGGTTTTACGCCACTTTTAAAGCCGAATCCCCACACGTTTACAAGTGGAGCGACGGTAATGTCAAATGCTCCGCTGGTTTCTTTCGACACGTTTTCGGCCAATCGAAACACTTCCTCGAACATTGGGTCGACTGTAATGGCCTCGTTACGATTGATTCTCGAAATTGTCGATTGCTTATTGAACATAGACATCGAAGCGTCTACGCGATTGAGTTCGGCCACGATTTCGGCATTCAGATCTTTGTCATTCTGATAAGTTATGTTGTAAATCGTGCCGAAAATAAATCCCGTGTCGTGTTGGTACGGCATCGAACGCTGCTGCCGGATGATGAGAATGGTGCCGACAATCAGAGCTGCTAAGAAAGGGATTTGCCATAAAAGGCGTTTACGTTGTTTATTAAACATACTTTAAAAGGTGAAAAGTGAAAGAGTGGAAAGGTGAAAAGAATACGCGACTAAGTTATAATTCGACAATGATATTGAATGTTCCGCCTAATCGCGAGTTGCTACCTTTACCGAATCCGGGTACATACCAAGCATTACCGAACTGTCCTTCGCGATGAAATAGACGACGTTTGTAACGCACACTCCAACCCAATCGCACTGGCCCCCACAACTTGGCGTCGATTCCGGCCACTGCTTCTAACCAGTGATAAGAACAACTTACACCGTGCGCTTCAAACTCCACGTGTTCCCGCCAGACAGGATCTGTAATGCCGGGACTGTCTACATCATACTTGAATGACGTAAAGGCGTAACGGAATCCGGTATAAAACCGATAGATATCGTGCTTATTTTTCATCACATTGAAGTCTAAACCGGCACGCGCATAGGGTGCACGCGCTTTGTAAGCGAGCCGTGTTGCCACATCATTTGCATCGGCTTTGCCGTATCCGAGTTCAAAAACGGGGAAGTATTTATCTTTTAAATTCACGCGCAACGCAGCCTCGTACTGACCGTAATCACCAAAAGTGAGTTGTGCAACCCCCACTAAATCGGCCGAGACTGCAATGCCTCGAAACAGCGGAATGGTATCGGGCTGATGCGCAATGATCTTTCGTTGGCGTTGCGCCGACACTGAAACGCAGCACAAAAGCAGCAGACTAAGGACGCTTACCCTTGAAAAATATGAGGAAATGAGTGGTTGTCGCATCATAATTTACCGTTGAGTTGTTGAGCACTATCGAGTCGATCCGATGGCGAGTATATCTTACACCCTTGATAGTATGAAATATAGCAGGGTTACAGTCGACAGCTTCGAAGTGGGGATGGTCTTCTTTTCGTACCCTCACAGTGTCTCGATGAATCACGCGATTGGTATCTTTCATCTCGAAAAAGAACACATCTTCTTCCCTACGATAGCTCATCGGAAGCAAGAAACTGTCTTTTTTCACATCCTTGTTAATCAATATTGAGTCTTTACCCAAAGCTGTTGTCGTGTAAATTGTCAATGTATCAGCCAGTGTTTTGACGTTGCCCGCCAACTTATACTTGGTAAAAACACGACTGTTCAAAGGACAATCTATCGACGAACAGGCAGCCAACAACAGTGCCGAAGCAATGAAAACGATCAGTTTCCGCATCTGATTTCCTCCTCTATTTGATAGTCATTGCGACTCTGTGACGTACGACTGACGAGATCGCCGATGAATCCTGCAAGGAACAATTGCGTGCCGATCATCATCATTGTCAATGAGATGTAGAAATAAGGAGAATCTGTTACCAACCGCTGCGGTATGCCTTGGGACAGCGCCCACAACTTATCGGCACCGATGACAAGCGTTGCCAGCAGGCCGATGAGAAACATAATCGTACCCAAAAAGCCGAAAACATGCATCGGTTTTTTGCCGAAATTGCTGAGAAACCACAGTGTGATGAGATCTAAGTAACCGTTGAAAAAACGATTCAAACCGAACTTCGACTTGCCGTATTTACGTGCCTGATGGTGCACAATCTTCTCACCGATCTTGCAAAAGCCTGCATTCTTGGCCAAGTAAGGAATGTAACGGTGCATCTCGCCATACACTTCGATATTCTTCACCACATCCCGTCGATACGCTTTCAGTCCGCAATTGAAGTCGTGCAGATTGCGAATGCCGCTGATTCGGCGTGCTGTTGCGTTGAAGAGTTTCGTAGGAAGTGTCTTTGAAAGCGGGTCGTAGCGCTTCTCCTTATAACCCGATACGAGGTCGAATCCGTCTTCCTTAATCATCCGATAGAGCTCGGGTATCTCGTCGGGAGAGTCTTGTAGGTCGGCATCCATAGTGATAACGACATCGCCCTGTGCTTCTTTGAATCCGCAATAAAGAGCCGGACTCTTGCCATAATTACGCCGAAACTTAATGCCTTTCACGCAATCTTCCTTACGGCTAAGCGTTTCTATCACTTGCCAAGAGCGATCCGTAGACCCGTCATTGACGAAAATTACCTCGAAACTAAATCCTTTCGCCTGCATCACTCGCTCGATCCAAGCATACAGTTCGGGCAAAGATTCCTCCTCGTTATATAAGGGAATGACAACTGATATATCCATATTCTAATTGCTTTACTTGATTTTCGGGCTCCCGTAATGCGTCTTTCGCATACACACGGCAGCTATCGGCAGACTCAAAACAAGACCAATAAAGATGTTCTGCATCATAAACATAAAGGCGAGTTGTATCGGAGTGAGCGATCCGAACATTGCAATCGCATTCTGAATCTCTGTCTCCTGTAAGCCTTGCGCCTTGTAAATCGGTATCAGAATCTGTGCCGTTTCGTTCATCAGTTGTATCAATACACCGTGATCCAAAAACTTAAAATAAAGATATTGAACTACGGCAAAGAGCACCGCTGCATAGAAAAACGTGTACCAGGAATAAGCAAGCGCCCTGCGAAAAGAGATGATTCCATCAAGGGCATAATTGCGAAACTTGATTAATCGCCATCCGATGATAAAGGGCGTAGCGATGGCCAAGAGACTGCCATAGGGCGTCTGAGAACTCAAAAGGGTTAAAGCAAAACTCGCCGTCCACGTCAGAGCCACAATCGCTCCATCCTGTCGCGCGAAAGCTTTCAGCTGAATCAATGCTTGAGATATAGTCATATTCATTGGCAAAATTACGCAAATTATCTCACATATAACAATTGATAATTGATAATTAACAATTAATTTTTGCCGACAGAATTGCAGATAAAAGCACAAAAAGATAATTCTCAAAACACAATCAAAACTGGTTATATATACATCTGCAACAAACGGCTTTACGATTAACGGTTAAACGCACACCAAAAAGCCGTTAAACGGAACTCGATTAACGGTTAATCGTAAGACATTTAACCGTTAATTGAAAGACCTATCATATATAACTGATTTTCAGATATATACAAAATAACATTCTATTCTCTTTCAAATGAAAGAAAGACAAGAGTAAGACTATTTCCTATCTCAACTGTTTTTCTTATAGCTTTGCACCGCCCACACATTGATTGCGGCAGCAAATGCGATGAGAACGATGAGTTGCGGGATAATACTCGACAGACTGCCGCCCCGCACAAAGACCGTACGGATAGCATCGATGAAATAACGAAGCGGATTGACAAACGTGAGATGACGGGCCCAGTTGGGCATACTCGCAATGGGAGTAAACAATCCGCTGAGGAGCATCAGACACACCATCAAGAACCACATTACTAACATCGCCTGCTGCATAGCATCACTATAATTGGAAACTATCAGTCCTAAACCGCTGAAGACGAATGCCAACAGAATGATCAAAACGTAAACCGAGAAGACGCTTCCATTGGGAGTAATGTCATAAACACCCCAAGACAGAAGCAGACATACTGTTGCAACAAACAGCGCAATGAACCAATAAGGAATGAGTTTGGCTAAAATGAAAGTGCCTTTATGTACCGGGGTCACATTGATTTGCTCGATAGTACCCTTCTCTTTCTCACTAACTATGTTGAGTGCAGGGATAAATCCGCAAAACATGACAGTCAGAAGAGCTAACAAAGCAGGAATCATATAAACCTTATAATCCTTGTTCGGGTTGAAGATCGGCAATGTAGCAACAGGAGAAGGGGCCGTTGTTACAGTAGTCTCGGCCCGTTGTCGATAGACAATATTAGCCAAATAAGCCGATCCGATACTGCCTTTCGTTCCGTTGACAGCATTGGCGGCGATGAGTACTTGCGGCTGTCGACCGCTGACGAGATTGCGTTCATAATGCGGCGGGATAACCATTGCAATGTCAATATCGCTTTTTTCGATTCCGTGTAACGCCTCAGCATAAGTTCCATACACGCCTTTGAACTTGAAATAAGGCGACACCACGATTCGATTTGTCAACTGTGCAGACACCGTAGAATGATCATTATCGACGACACTAATGCCAATATTTTTCACTTCCAGTGTCGTAACCCATGGCACGACACACATAATAACAATGGGAAATATAACGATCAACCGCAGCAGGAACGGATTATGCCGTATTTGAATGAACTCTTTCCAGATGAGATATTTTAGTATCATTGCAGTCGAATTTTAAATTTTGCCAAAGCAACAGTCATTATCACCGCTGCCATTGACAATAAGACGAACAGTTCTTGACGGATAAACTCAAAACCAACACCCATTATCATCAGTTTGCGAATAGCCGAAATGTACCATCGGGCGGGCACAATAGCTGACAGATATTGCAGAATGGCAGGCATACTCTCGATAGGATAAATCATTCCTGACAACATCAGATTGGGCAAAAGCAATACCATTCCCGAGAGCAAGAGTGCTGCCAACTGCGTGTCGGCAATGATACTGATGAGCAATCCCAATGCCAACGCCAGCAATATATATAATAAGGAGAGGCCGAAAAGGGCCCACAGACTGCCTGTAAGAGGCACGGCGAGAACATATTTGGATATGACCAAAATACTGATCAGAATACCGATGGAGAGCAACATATAAGGAATAGCCTTGGCAATAATGATGACTATTGGGCGAACGGGCGATGCCAAGAGAACTTCCATCGTGCCTCGCTCTTTCTCACGAACGATACTTACCGAAGTCATCATTGCACAGATAAGAATCAGAAGCATACCCATTATACCGGGAACAAAATTATAAGCGCTCTTCATTTGCGGATTATAGAGCAGTCTGCTGTTGACAGGCGGCACTGTCTTGACCGCTGCTGGCGATGCGAGTGCCACCGAAATAATCTGCTGTGTATACACATTCTGCATCTCACCCGTGTTAGGATCGGTGTAATCGGTAATGAGTTGAATACCCGCCGTAGCATCATAGCGATGGTTTGCAAAGCCGGGCGTGAAAGCAACAGCCATATCTGCTTTGCGTGCAACGATGAGTCCGTGGGCCTCTTCGGGCGTACCCACACAGTGAGTCACAGTAAAATATTCCGACGCATTAAGTCGGTCGATGATCTGTTGAGTGCGATTGCCCATTGAAGAAGTCACGACCGCAAGGTTCACATTCCGCAAATCGGTGCGTATGGCGAAACCGAACAGCAACATCATTACCACCGGCATACCGAAGAGTATCAGCATTGTGCGCCGGTCGCGAGTGATATGGCGGGTCTCTTTGATGATAAACGAGAGTGTGGGAGACATCTTATGAGTTAGTGAGTTTTGTGAGTTGATGAGTTGGTGAGTTGATAAGTCTGTGAGTTTATAAGTTTTTAAATTGATGAGTGACTCATACGCGGGTTGCTTGTCGCGCTAATTTCGTGAACACTCCATCCATATCCGTACAGCCGTAAGCTTGTTTCAGGGCCGCAGGCGAATCCATTGCGCGGATCTTTCCATCGACCATTATCGAGATTCTATCGCAATATTCGGCCTCGTCCATATAGTGTGTGGTCACAAAAACGGTAATTCCGCGGGCGGCAGCAGCATAAATCAGCTCCCAGAAAGAGATGATACGATCGTCTTGTTTGAGACCTTCGCGCAGATCGTTGATGATTCCGTTGACACTCGCAGACAGTAAATGGGTGTTGAAAAGGAATATTTCGCGGTCATTATCCACCTGCTGTTGCTGTACAGACAACTTGCGCAGATTATTGCGGCGCGTGTAAAATGGCGTGATGTCCCAACTCAATGTGAGTCCCGCCGCAAAGAATTTGTCTTGCACCAAACTCATCATTCGGTTATGATAGGCCGCCAACCCGAAGGCGCTCAACTTCGGGCGGAGTTGCGTGTCGAGCACCTTGCGCTGTGCATCGATCATTCTTTGTCGGGCTACAAAGGCCGCCAACTCTGGCCGTTGTGTCGATATTGCATGCTGTTCTCTTATTTCCGATGGGTGTTTCAAAACAATTGTATCGGCCAACTCGCGACCAATGAATAACCCCAACATTGTGAGATAAGCACGGCGCGACGCTCGCAAACTCGTCGTCTGTTGCTCGGCTCGCACTTGTTCTACTGCTACCGCATCTATATCCGACTGATTGGCAATGCCTCCCCGCAACATTCCGTCCACCGTTTTGCGGCTCAATGCAAGATCGTTTTGCAGCAATTCGCTACGTTGGAGTTGTGCATCAAGCATCAGAATGCCGAAAAACAGCTCATTCACTCGGCTACGGATATCATACATCGTTACGTCTGTCGCTCTACTTTCAGCCTCAGTTTGCCGTCGCACCACACGTTTCGTGGCCGCTACTGTACCACCATCGTAAATTAATTGGTTCACTTGTACGTTGGCCATCAACAGATGATTCTTCATCTCTCTACCTGCAACTGCTTGCAACGCAATAGGCAATCGGAGCAGATCTGTGAACAAACCGGCTGTTGTCCCAACCTTTATTTGTGGCAGATATGCTTTCGATAGGTTGCTCACATCATAATTACGATGTAGCATAATCAGATTATATCGCTTGATGGCAGGATAATTGTCATGTGCCATTTGTTGACAGTCGGCTATTGAAAGTTGTGCAAATACTTTTATGGTCACCATTAACCCGAATACGATCGTTAATTTCCTTTTCATCGTCTTTCCTTTGAATAATCATTGCAAAAATAGCCCTTTTCATACGTACATTCGTTATCCATTCTACACGAATAATGTTCTTTTCGTAGTAAATACTTTCTTTTTTGTATCGAATCTTCTGTTCTCAGGGAACAATAAAATCTCGTTTATGTGTAAATTGAGAGCATAAAAGTGTAACTTTGTACACCAAACCCGTATAGAATAAATAGTACTGACGAACGGAAAGGAGTTGGAACAATGATTGACAAACAACCACAACGTATCTCGTTCTCGCTTTTCAGAGAACTCGTTGAAAAGAATATGCATGATCCTCACTTCACATCTTTCCTCGGACACGACTTCGCTATGGTGAAAAATATGGTTCGAGTATTGAAGAATATCTTTGAAACAGGGATTCCGATGCGGTTTGACGATATGCGTATTGGATATATCAAATCGGGCGAAACAGATGTCATTCTCAATCTTCAACCCTTTCATGTGACACAGGGAATGCTCGTATTTATCGGTAGTGACAGTATTATGCAGGTCGAACGATGCTCAGACGATCTCGATCTCGAAGGCTTTACTATCACAACTGAACTGCTCAACACTATTATGCGAGGGCAGATTCCATCACCGTTACTAATCAGAATGCAGGGCGAAATGTTTATACCGACAGTTGATGAGATAACAATGTATCGAAAAATCTTTTCTTTATTATGGGAAATCGTGCATCAGGCAGAAAGCAACAACGAAACGGTCAAAAACCTTATGGCTGCACTGATCCATTATTTCAGCACGCTATATGAAAAGTATACGGCTACGATAGAGAAACAACAAACACACGAACGCGAGCTGTTCGACAGTTTTATTCGATTGGTCAACCAATCAAATGGCCGTCAACGACATCTCGAATATTATGCCGATCGATTGCATCTCACTCCGCGTTACCTCGGAACACTGATCAAACAAGTGAGTGGAGTTGCTGCAAAAGAATGGATCAACCGTGCTACGGTGATGGAAGTAAAAGTTTTATTGCGCCACAGTACGCTGCAAATCTCGCAGATTGCCGATCTGTTAGATTTCCCGACAGATAGCTTTTTCTGCAAATATTTCAAACGACTCACAGGAATTACGCCCCGAGAATATCGGGAATTGAGAATTGAAAATCGAGAAATGAAAAATGGATAAAAACAAGATGATATATAAAAGCCCCTTTGAGTTCCTTCCTTCGGGGAAGAGGCGCGGAAGAATTTTGTTTATTATTCTGCCCATTCTCATTGCCGTTCTTTTCACACTCAATCTCATTGTGGGACCGATCCGGATTCCGCCGGCTGACGTCTGGACCGTTCTTACAGGCGAAAACGGGGTGAAAGAGAGTTGGCGATACATCATTCTGGAATCTCGGTTGCCGCAAGCCGTTACAGCAATTCTATGTGGGGCTGCCTTATCTGTAAGCGGATTGATGTTGCAAACAGCATTCCGTAATCCGTTAGCAGGCCCTTCTGTCTTCGGAATTACGAGCGGAGCAGGACTCGGTGTGGCAGTGGTAATGCTGCTATTGGGAGGTAATGTAAGTATTGGCGTGCTGAATTTGTCGGGATTTTTGGCTGTATTGGTCGCTGCATTTACAGGTGCGATGTTAGTAACAGGCATCATTTTTTTGTTTTCTTCACTTGTTCATAACGGAATAATGCTGCTGATCATCGGTCTAATGATCGGTTATCTGGCTTCCTCGGCAGTATCGTTGCTCAACTTTTTTGCTACTGAACAGGGTGTCAAGTCTTATATAATGTGGGGAATGGGAGACTTTGGTGGTGTGTCGATGACACAGCTTCCTATCTTTATTACCATCATCATAGTAGGACTTTTGGCTTCATTTACGATGATCAAACCACTTAACGCTTTGCTGCTTGGCGAACAATATGCTGAGAATCTGGGCATAAATACAATTCGTGTACGCAATTATTTGTTAGTAATTACAGGCTTGTTGACAGCCATAAGCACAGCTTTTTGCGGACCGATTGCTTTTATCGGCTTAGCCGTTCCACACATTGCCCGTCTCGTTTTGTCTACCGAGAATCACTATTCGCTATTGCCTGTCACAATACTCATCGGTTCTACTGTGGCATTGTTGTGTAATCTTCTCTGTTGTCTGCCCGCAGACGGAGGAATAATCCCACTGAATGCCGTAACGCCCCTCATCGGTTCTCCTGTTATTATTTATGTTATCGTGAAGCGTTCATAAGAAATATTACCTATATTCTATTGTGTAATAAGAGCAAAAAAATCCCAATTGCTATTGACAATCGGGATTTTTCTTTTCATATCGAAATATTACTAACACTTTATGACTGAATATTAGGCGCTTCAAGACCATAGCCTTTCTTTTTATCCAAAGCTTTAAGCGCAAAGCCAAGGAATAAAGCCATCACACCCAGAGAAGCAAATACGCACATCGGAATGGTGTAATTATACTGTAATGGATCGGTAATGCCAGGATTGGATGCACTCAACACCGAACCGATAATCATCGGAAAAGCATAGAGTCCGATGTTCTGAATCCAAAAGATCAGGGCATAAGCCGAACCAATAAGCTTCTCATCGATGAGCTTGGGCACCGATGGCCAAAGAGCCGCAGGCACAAGCGAGAACGAGATTCCGAGCACAATAACGGCTGTCAACGTGATAACGACACTCTGCGTGGCCGGCACAACGAAAGCAAATACGAGGTGGCAGGCAATCATCAGGATAGCGCCGAGAATGAGCATCGAAGCTCCCTTGCCTTTATGATCGAGATAGTTGCCGAGGAACGGCGTTACAGCGGCAGCACCAAGCGGGAAGACAAAGAACACCAGTCCGGCATCAGCAGCCGAGAAATGCAGGTTGCATTGCAACATATTGATGGCGTATTTCTGGAAAGGGAATATCGCCGAATAATACAATACACATAACAGGGCCACGAGCCAGAATACTTTCAATGAAAGGATTTTACCGATATCGCTTACTTTGAACGGATCATCTTTTTCTTCTTCAACACCTTGTGCATCGAGTTTCTTATCCATAAAACCGTAAACGATGAAGCAAATCAGACCGATACAGAGCAACATCAGCTCGAAAGCAACGGGACGCGACACGCTGATCGGTTTGATAGCGGCAAGCGCCGGAGATGCAACGACGACAACAGCAACACCGACACGGGCAATGGCCATCTCGATTCCCATAGCCAAAGCCATCTCTTTGCCTTTGAACCATTTCACAATACCGCGTGAAACAGTGATGCCTGCCATCTCTGCTCCACATCCGAAGATCATAAATCCGATAGCAGACAACTTGGCTGATGCCGGCATTCCGGCATAGAATGGGGTAACATTCCACCACGTTTGGGGCAAATTCAATGTGTTGGTAAAGAATGTTTCGAGGCTGCTTCCTACGAAGAAGTCGCTCACGGCATAGTAGTTAATTCCCGCACCAACAACCATTACCATTCCGGAAAGAACCGCAGTAAAGCGCACGCCCATCTTATCGAGAATGATTCCGGCGAAAATCAGGAAGAAGACAAACACATTGAGGAAAGGTTCGGAACCTGCATAATGACCGTAAGCAACAGGATCCCACCCACGTTGTGTCTGCAAGAATTCCTGTAACGGAGAAAGAATGTCTACGAAAATGTAGGCAAAGAACATCGCCGAAGCGAGTAAGATTAACGCGGTCCAACGCCATAGCTTTGAGTCGCTGAGTTTTGTTTGAAATGTTTCTACCATTTGAGTTTATTAGTTTTTAAGTTTATAAGTTTTTGAATCGGTTAGTTTTTTAATCTTTGAGCCACTGATCGAGCCAACCAAAGAATGTGCGTTGCCACAAGATTCCATTCTGCGGCTTCAACACCCAGTGGTTTTCATCCGGGAAAAGAAGCAGTTTTGCCGGAATCCCTCGCATCCGTGCAGCATTGAAAGCACCCATACCCTGGTTGGCATTGATGCGATAATCCTTCTCACCATGAATGCAAAGAATGGGTGTATCCCACTTATCCACAAACTTATGAGGGCTATTTTCGTATGTCTTCTTAGCGTTGACACTCATATCTTTATTCCAAAACGCATCATCGTATTCCCAATTGGAGAACCACACCTCTTCTGTATCGGTGTACATCGATTCGAGATTGAAAGCACCATCGTGGGCAATAAACGCCTTGAAACGTTTGTCGTGATGACCTGCCAAATAATAAACAGAGAAGCCACCAAAAGATGCTCCGACACAACCTAACCGTTCTTTATCCACAAACGGCAAATTATTGGTAGCATCATCGATAGCAGAAAGATAATCATTTATACACTGACCGGACCAATCTCCCGATATTTCTTCAAGCCATTCTGCGCCGAACCCCGGTAAACCGCGCCGATTCGGTGCAACGATAACATATCCGTTGGCTGCCATTATCTGGAAATTCCAGCGATAACTCCAAAACTGACTGACGGGACTTTGCGGTCCACCCTCACAAAAAAGCAAGGTAGGATATTTTTTATTGGCATCGAAATGAGGCGGCAAAATGATCCACACCAGTTCTTGTTTACCATCAGTAGTTTTGACCCAACGCTGTTCTACCTTGCCGATAGCTAACTGATCAAAAATATGTTTATTTTCATCTGTGATCTGCATAACGGTCGATTGCTTCTCCTTTTTAGTCGGTGTTACCAGGAAAAGGTCATCGGGATGCGAGATACTGTGTCGAGTCGTGAGCAAACGATTCGTATTTCCTAACATCTGAACACTTCCATAATCGTTCCATCCATCAGTCAACTGCTTTACCTGACCGTTCAAATTGGTTTGATAAACATTAATACAAGCGTGCCAAACACCGATGAAATAAAGCGTTTTAGCATCTGGGGCCCAGCAATAATCATCTACATTCGAGTCAAAACTTTCTGTTACATACTTCTTATTACCGTTGGCCAATGTGTAAATACACAGTCGATTGCGATCAGACTCATACCCATTGCGTGCCATACTTTGCCAAGCCACATACTTACCATCAGCAGAAAACCTGGGATTAACATCATAACCCACATTCATATCACTGCTCTGATGATTCACAGCCTGTGCTTTCATTGTTTTCGTTGCATTGATAGCAGGCTCCTTATAACCATCGGGCTTACAGAGATTCTTCGTCTCGCGCGTACCTATATTATATAGATAGATATCTGCATCGGTCGAGATAGCATATTGCAACCCCTCTTTTTTACGACTGGTATAGGCGATCATCTTCGAGTCCGGACTCCAAGCCAATTGCTCAGCACCGCCAAACGGGGCTACCGGACACTCATAAGGCTCACCGCCCAAGATATCAATTCCCTCACCGATACCATCGGTCGTAACATCGGCCAAATAAGGATGAGCAATAGACTGAACGTAATGGTCCCAGTGACGATAGTTCATATCCGTGATCAACATCCCCGTAGCTAATGGCAAATCATCAGGATTGGCTTTGATTGTTCCGGTATAAGGGATAGACTTTATCAGAATAACGTACTTCCCGTCGGGTGAAAACTTATAACCTTCGATCTCTGTTGCCGACTTAGTCAATTGTCTGCGATCGGTTCCATCGGGATTCATCGACCACAGTTGACCACCTGTCAGGAATGCGATACGCTTCCCGTTCTCCATCCAGGAGGCATCAGTCTCGCTTTTATCAGAAGTTGTCAGCAACTTCTGATTCTTACCGTTGGCATCGATTATATACAAAACCTGATGTCCTTTGTTCTGTTTTACGCTGTAATAACCCACCTGATAAACAATGCGTTTACCGTCGGGCGATGCTGCCGGATTGCTTACACGTCCCATTGCCCATAAGGCTTCAGGCGTCATCAGATCGCTTTTCAGCGTAATGTTGTTCTTACCGATCATTGTCTGTGCCTTCATTTGTGATATGCCCATCATCAATGCAGCTACCACCAGTACGATTGCTCTGTTCATAAGATTTATTTAGTTTTTCCGTTTTCGTTCCAAATCTTGACGCTTCCTCTGCAATTCCATCTGCTGTTCCTGCATTGCTTGAAGCCGTGCAGCCAATCCGCCGAGCTTTTTCGGATTATTTTTATTCTCCTGATAACGTGCTTCGAGAATGCCGAGCAATTTCCGGTCGTCCGTCGTCTTACGTAAAGCCCACATAATAGCTGCCGAGAAGAACAACGAGACAAAATAATAGAAGTTGAGTCCTGAACTGTAATCATTGAACATAAAGAAGAACATCACGGGCATTAAATACATCATCCACTGCATCATCTTCATTTGTTCGGCCTGCTGTCCCATCATCTGATCTCGCTGTTGCCGCATCGTCATCATCGAATAAAGCACGTTAGCCGCACAGAACAAGATACACGTAAGTGACAAGTGATCACCTATCAGCCAGATATTTTTATTCCATTCAATAATGGGATCATAAGTAGAGAGATCACTGATCCACAAAAAACTCTCTCCTCGGAGTTGAATGGCATTGGGTACGAAGTTGAACATTGCGATCCAAATCGGCATCTGGATAAGCATCGGCAGACAACCCGATAACGGACTTACACCGTATTTCGAGTACTCAGCCATCATCGCCTGCTGTTTCTGCATTTGGTCTTCAGGCTTGTTATATTGAGCTGTTGCCGCATCCAATTTAGGTTTCAGCACACGCATCTTGGCCGAACTCATATAGCTTTTTTTCACAAGCGGATAGGTGATTGCTTTGAGAAGCAGAGTAATCAGAATCAAAACAATCCCCATATTGATGTTCAAACCGGTGAGCCAGTCAAAGACATAGAGGGTAAACCAGCGATTAATGATACGGAAAAGCGGCCAACCTAAATAAACGAGTCGCTGCATCTCTAAATCCTTACCGAAGTGAGACTCTTTCTCAACTCGCTGTAACAGCCGGAAGTCATTAGGTCCGTAATAGAAATCAAATTCAGAAGGCCTCTTGCCGGAAGGGTCGAAAAGCGTCTTCATCTTAGCCCTGTATTGTTTCAAGTAACCCGAACCTTTTTCCAGGGGAATACTTGTCATCAGTGCATTCTGGCTGAAATCAGTTCTCGAAATCATTACAGCTGAGAAGAACTGATTTTTAAATGCCACCCAATCGATCTTTTCTTTGACTTCCTCATCTATCTTTTCAGAACTTTCGTTCAGATAATCCGTCCCGCCTTCTGTCTCGTGATAAGTGAGCGAAGCATACCGATTCTCAAACGTAAACCCCTTTTCCTGCTGGCGACATTTGTCTTGCCAATCCACATTTAACGTCGTATTGTCAGGCGAGAAGAGACCGGCCATACCTTGAACGGACATCTTTAAATGCAGCATATAGTCCTTGCCCAAGGTGTAAGCCAATATGATGCCCTTCCTGTCAGCAGTCTGTGCCGTGAAAACCACGGTCGAATCTGTAACGGACGAGGGCTGAAAATACAAGTCTTGGGTCGAGATATTAGCCTCTTTGGCCACGAATGTATAATTCAAACTTTGATCTTTGCTGTCAAAAAGCGTAACGTCTGGATTCCCGTTCTTGTCTTTGAATCCTTTAATAACAGCTTTTTCTACGGTCGCTCCCTTGGTATTCAGCGTCAGTTCGATCTTACTATTTTTCAGAACGACATTCGCTGCCTTGCCTTGCAGCGATGTATAAAACAGGGATGAAGTGTCTTTTGGCAACTGCTGTTCTGTTTTCGCCCGCTTCTCTACGGCTGCCTTCTGTCGTTGTTTTACTGCCTGTGCAATGGAATCCTGCTTGAAAGCTGCCGCTTGCTGTTCTGCCGAAGGTTTAGTCCACCAACTGAAACCGATCAATACCACAGCTATCAATACAAATCCAATGATATTATTCTTATCCATTTTACTTTTTCTTGTTTTCTATTGCTGTTTTAACGAAATCCACAAACAATGGATGGGGCTTCAAAACAGTACTCTGGTATTCCGGGTGAAACTGTGTCCCGACATACCATTTCAATCCGGGAATCTCTACAATCTCCACAAGATTGCTCTCGGGGTTACGACCCACACACTTCATTCCGGCTCTTTCATACTCTTGTTGAAATTCGTTATTGAACTCATAACGGTGACGATGGCGCTCCTGAATAATACTTTCCTTATACATATCGAACACGCGTGAACCTTGCTTCAAAATACACTCATAAGCACCCAAACGCATCGTACCGCCCATATTCGTTATGTTTTTCTGTTCTTCCATAATATCGATGACATTATGTTCGGTCGTCTCATCTATTTCACGACTGTTGGCATCATCATAGCCCAAGACGTTACGTGCAAACTCGACTACCATCATCTGCATACCCAAACAAATGCCGAATGTGGGAATATTGTGCGTACGAGTATAGTGGGCAGCAATGACTTTCCCTTCGATACCGCGCTGCCCGAACCCTGGACAGATCACAACACCGTCTAAACCCTCTAACTTTTCGGCCACATTTTCGCGCGTAATCTTCTCTGAATTGACAAAAACCAGCACCGTTTTATGGTCGTTATAAGTGCCCGCCTGTGAAAGACTCTCTCGGATACTCTTATAGGCATCCTGCAAGTCATATTTCCCCACGAGCCCGATACGCACTTCCTCAGTGGCTTTAGCTCTTCGTTCCAAGAAGTTTTTCCACGGACCGAGGCCTGGTTTTGCGCCAATGGGCTCGCCAATCTTCTTCAATATAGCCACATCAAGCCCTTGATTCTGCATATTGACGGGTACTTCATAGATACTGGGCAGGTCTTCGCTCTGAATAACACAATCGAAATCGACATTACAGAACGCTGCAACTTTCTTCAATATACCATCATTAAGATGCTTCTCCGTGCGCAACACCAAGATGTCCGGCTGTATTCCGATGCTTTGCAGCTCTTTCACACTGTGCTGGGTAGGCTTAGTTTTCAGCTCCTGAGCCGCTTTCAGATAAGGCACATACGTGAGATGCACACAGATAGCATCCTTACCCAGTTCCCATTTCAGCTGTCTGATGGCTTCTAAAAACGGTGTTGACTCAATGTCTCCTACCGTTCCGCCTATCTCGGTGATCACAAAATCATAATGATTCTTCTTTCCTAAGAGCTTAACATTACGTTTAATCTCATCCGTGATATGCGGAACTACCTGAATGGTTTTTCCTAAATAGTCGCCGCGTCGTTCTTTATCGATAACGGCTTTATAGATACGGCCTGTCGTAAGCGAGTTAGCTTTGGTGGTCTGGATGTCGGTAAAGCGCTCGTAATGCCCCAAGTCAAGGTCTGTTTCCATACCGTCAACGGTGACATAACATTCTCCGTGCTCATAAGGATTGAGTGTTCCCGGATCAATATTGATGTAAGGATCGAATTTCTGAATCGTAATGTTGTAGCCTCTTGCTTGCAAGAGTTTACCAATAGACGACGAAATGATTCCCTTTCCGAGTGAGGAGACCACGCCGCCAGTCACGAAAATGTACTTTGTTTCTGCCACGATGTCTATTATGTTATTTTGAGTTTCAATTCGAGCGGCATGCTATATTCCGTTGCATTGCCACTGATGGATTACAAGATGCAAAGATAATGAAATCTGAATGAATGACAAAGAAAACCATTTATTTTCCTAATTATATGACACAGAAAATTTACTAGCTGCACCACTCTTTACGAATCGGTCTGTAATTAACAGTTAATCGGCTTGTATTTAACGGTCAATCAGACAGCGTTTAACCGTTAATTAGCCTGTGTTTAACGGTTAATTGCAAGACGTTTAATGGCTTTTTGCAGCGGTCTTTGTTGTATGATGGCTGATCGTGAACTATAAATCGCTGATTAATAAATTTTTATTCCCAATCTTCTGAATGTTTTTCCTGATACATTTCTCTCTTGATTACGAAAAGATCGAGTTGTCGATATTTTCATATTTCAAATAAATGAAATGTTTAATTATACTTAACGGAATTGCATTAAATATTTAATTTTACGATTTTTATTTATCTTTTTTAGCTTATAGCTTGCCGTTTAAAGATATTTTTAGTATTTTTGCGCCAGCTAATGTATATTCGAGTTCAGTTGAAGAAAGTATATTACATATTGTCGGTAACGATGATTCTCTGTACGGCCTGTGGCTTTAAGCTTAAGCCTAATGAGTGGAACGATCATGATTCGCACATCGAAGTGCGTCGATATGATCGTTTAGAGAGTCGTTATCTCACGACGGGCGACTACTCAGCGTTGCAGGAAATGAATATGGAATACCCCATCGAGACTCGTACATTGATTGAAAAAGTATTGCAGTTAGGTAATGTCGATGATCCCGAAATTAGCGGTCAGTTTCTCAGATATTATCAAGACTCTACTTTGCAAGCGATTGTTGCGGATGTGCAAATGGAGTTTGCCAAGATGGATGATGTGAATGATGAACTGGATCACGCGTTCGGTAGATTGAAAGATTGGCTCCCGAAGATGAAGATTCCTATCTTTTATTCACAGATCGGAGCATTGGATCAGAGTATCATAGTGGGTAATGGAGTGATCGGGATATGCTTAGATAAGTATTTAGGAGCGCATTATCCCATTTACAAACGATATTATTCGCGGGGGCAACGGATGTCTATGGACAGGCGGTTTATTGTGGCCGACTGCTTGCTTTTTTATCTTCTGAGTCTTTATCCGATGCCCCATTATGATGCCCGGGCGCAAATTGAGAAAGATTTGCATATGGCTAAGGTGATGTGGGTGGTCAATAAGACATTGGGAAAACCGTTTTTCGAGACGCATTATGTTGCGATGGTGGATGCGTATATGAACGAACAGAAGAGCTGTGACGTTGAAGCACTGTTGCGATTGGATGATTATTCTGCAATGGCCAAGTAGAATATGGATCTTATAGGTGGTAATTCATTCCTTGAAAAGCACCGATTTTTTTCATCCGATTGACTAATCGGTTGGTAAATTCATAATTTTTCAATCCCCATTTAGGTGCGATCAATAGGTCGGCCGGCGACTGACTGACAAATCGTTCGAGTATTAAATCTTTGCGAAGACGGGCAATATAATCGATGATCAGTTGGATATATTCGTCTACATTATATATATGGAAAGGCTTGCGAGCGTATTCTCGTGCCAGCACTGTGCCCCGAATAATTTGCATTTGATGAATTTTCAGAATGTCGAGAGGTAACGACGAGATAATCGGTGCTTGTCGGATGCTCTCTGCGGCGTCCTCACCGGGAAGGCCTAAGATGATATGTCCGCCGACGAGGATGCCTCTTCGATGTGTCATCTCGATAGCTCTCTGCGTGCATTCAAAGGTGTGTCCGCGATTGATTCGGCGCAAAGTAGTATTGTTAGCAGTCTCGATCCCGTATTCGATGAGTACGAATGTGCGACGACTGAGTGTCTTCAAATAGTCGAGTAAAGCTTCGTTGATGCAGTCCGGACGTGTTCCGATGACGATTCCTACGACATTTTCTGTGCAGAGAGCCTCTTCATACATAGTTGCGAGTGATGAGACCGGAGCATAAGTGTTGGTGTAAGCCTGGAAATAAGCCAAGTATCGCATCTCGGGATACTTGCGTGCGAAAAATGCTTTACCTTCTTCTAACTGTTCGCTCACGGTTTTTCGTCGGTCACAATAGGTGGGATTGAACGTCCGGTTGTCGCAATACGTACAGCCGCCTGTGCCCGTTCGTCCGTCGCGATTAGGACAAGTGAAGCCTGCATCGATAGAGATCTTCTGCACTTTGAATGGAAATCGTGCTCTGATCCACGTCCCAAAATCGTTATAAAACTGATTCATCGTGATGTTTGAAACTGTGAGTCTTAATCTGCGTTAAACAGAATAATCTGCTGTTGATCTGTTTGCAAAAATACGTTTTTTTGTTTAACTTTGCGGCTAAAACTGTAAATAAATCTACGAATGAAGAAATTTATTACGTTATGTGCAGCATTGCTGCTGACCTATTCAAATGCTATGGCAGGAGAAAAACTTAATTTGAAAGCGATAACCGGTGGCCTTTTTTCGGCCGATTATATCAGTGGCATCAATCCGTTGAGCGGCGGCGAGTTGTATGCTCGTATCAGTTCGGACGGTAAACAGATTGTACAATACTCTTTTAAAACGGGTAAGCAGGTGGGCATATTGTTCGATGTGAGCAACACGATGGGTGAGAAAATTGATGCTTTTGAGGGTTATCAGCTGTCGCCCGATGGCAAGCGCATTCTCATTCAGACGCAGACACAATATATATATCGCCGTTCTTACAAGGCTGTTTTTTACATTTACACGATTGCCAGCCGTAAGTTGGAGAGGCTTTCAGACGGCGGACCGCAGCAGATTCCTATCTGGTCGCCCGACGGACGGCAGATAGCTTTCGTGCGCGACAATAATATTTATCTCGTCAAATTGCTTTATGACAATGCCGAAAGCCAAGTGACGAAAGACGGAATGTTTAATAAAGTGATCAACGGAGCGCCTGATTGGGTGTATGAAGAAGAGTTCGGCTTCAATAAGGCACTTACTTTCACGGCCGACGGCGAAATGATTTGCTGGATACGTTATGATGAGTCGAAAGTGAAGACTTATGCTTTGGAGATGTTCAAGGGGTTAAGTCCCGCCCGTAAACAATATTCTACATATCCCGGAGAATATGCCTATAAATACCCGAAAGCCGGTGAAGACAATTCAAAACCTTCGGTTTGGAGTTACGACATCAAGTCACACCAGACCCGACAGCTGCAAATTCCTGTCGATGCCGACGGTTATATAATGCGAATCAAGGCTACGGACGATCCAAAACGCGTGATTGTCTACACGATGAATCGGCATCAAGACGCACTTCATCTTTATGCCGTCAATCCACGAAGTACCGTGGCCCAGCTGTTGATTAAAGAAAGTGTACCTCGGTATGTCAAGGAAGAAGTCATCGAAGGTACTATCATTGGCAAGAATCATATCCTGCTTCCCAGCGACCGCGATGGCTATATGCATCTCTATCTCTATAATATGAACGGCCAAATGCTGCGTAAAATCGGTGGTGGAAATTATGATATCACACATATCTACGGGATGGACGAGAAATCGGGTGATGTCTATTACCAGGCTGCTGCACTTAATCCGCACGATCGGCAGGTGTTTGTGGCTCATAGAAATGGGAAATCGGAACGGCTGACCGACCGCGAGGGTGTGAACAATGCCATCTTTTCTACCGACTATCAGTATTTCATCAACATTTGGAGCGACTACAACACGCCTTATGTTTTTACGCTTTGCAACAACAAAGGGAAGACGCTTGAAACGCTGGTCGATAACCGACAGCTGCGGAATAAGTTGGCTTCGTATGACTTGGGTAAGCGGGAGACCTTCTCATTTACCACCTCCGAGGGCGTGAAATTAGACGGATGGATGGTAAAGCCCGTCGATTTCGATGCTGCGAAGAAATATCCTGTCATTCTTTATCAATACAGCGGTCCCGGCAGTCAGCAGGTAATGAATGCTTGGAATTCCGGTTCGATGGGCGGCGGTGGTAGCTTTGAACATTATTTGGCGCAACAAGGATTCATCGTTGTGTGCGTAGATGGCCGTGGAACAGGCGGTCGTGGTGCTGAATTTGAGAAATGCACGTACCTCAAATTAGGTGCTTTGGAGTCGCGAGATCAAGTTGAAACGGCTTTGTATATAGCCTCACAGCCTTACATCGACAAATCACGCATCGGACTTTGGGGATGGAGTTTCGGCGGTTTCAATACCCTGATGAGCATCAGTGAGGGGCGCGGTGTGTTCAAAGCAGGTGTTGCCGTGGCTCCGCCTACCGACTGGCGGTATTACGACTCCATCTATACCGAACGCTACATGCGTACACCCAAGGAGAATCCCGATGGTTATGGCGATAATCCCATTACGCGAGCTGGCAAGATGAATGCGGCTTTACTCATTTGCCACGGTACTGCCGACGACAATGTACATCCGCAAAACACGTTCGAATATGCTGAGGCATTGGTACAGGCAGATAAGGATTTCAGAGAGCTCTATTATACGAACCGTAATCACGGAATCCGCGGCGGCAATACTCGTAACCATTTGTTGCGGCAGATTGCGAATTTCTTTATTGAGCATTTGAAGTAAGATGAAGAAATGATTGCTCGTCGTTGATATTGAGAATTACGCCTTTCCGTATCCTGCTTTATGGTATCGAAACAATAAGGTTTGATTATTCCCCTTTGTAAAAAGCATCTAATCGCTAAACGATTAGATGCTTTTTGTATTGTGTTTAATGACTTCTCGGAACGCGAAAATCCGTTAATGTTAAATGTGATAGGACTTTTTGCAAAAATGGTATAGGATTTTACAAAAAGCTTAAGAGCTTTCTATGAAAAGCTTAAGGATTTTTCTTAAATAACTTAAGAGCTTTTAATTAAAAGAGATTAGGGTTTCAGTAGAAAATGTATAGGGTTTCAATGAAAAGGGTATAGAGTTTCGTAGCGACAGTTTAATATTGGGTTGTTTATCGGTTAAAGGGGTAGTGATTTCTTGATATAGATTAAGTAATTACAATTTTTACAGAAAATAAAAGTGAGAAATGTACGTAAAATTTGTCTGTTTAATAATAATTCATAACTTTGTATGTCAATAAATGTTTTAATAAGAAGTTTTATGGTTTAATTAAGTAGTATGTTTATGGGAAAAAGACTGACAATGGCGTTGGCTGGTTTGCTCTTATTTACAGGGCAAGTATTGGCTCAAAGCAAAGTGGCGGGCACAGTTCTGTCTGCCGAAGATAATGAACCTGTGGTCGGAGCATCTGTTCTCGTAACGGGAACAACCACCGGAACGGTGACTGATGCAGACGGACGGTTTACAATTACCTTGCCGACAGGAAAGACAAGGGTCACGATTCAGTATGTGGGAATGAAAAGTCAGGTGCTGACGGCAGTCGATGGGATGATAGTTTCGCTTCAAAGTGAGTCGAAAGAGATCGACGAAGTGGTAGTGACGGGCTATGGTGTTCAGCGCAAAGCATCGTTTACGGGGGCCGCTTCGCTGCTCAACGGCGACAAGATCGAGAAGAAGAGCGATGCCAATTTCGTTAAATCGCTCGAAGGCGCGGTGACGGGTGTACAGATGAACAACTCTTCGGGTGCGCCTGGAACGTGGGGCTCGGTCTACGTTCGGGGGCGAGGCTCGCTTAATTCAGGTACGCAGCCGCTTTATGTTATCGACGGGGTGCCAGTCAATTCGGATCAAGATGCGCTGAATAAGAATACGAATAATGCTTTGGATCCAATGGCTTCGATTAATCCGAACGATATTGAGAGCGTTACGGTGTTGAAAGATGCCGCTGCAACGGCTATCTATGGGGCGCGTGCAGGCAACGGTGTGATTGTAATCAAGACCAAGAGTGGCAGTCAGGGTAAGTTTAACGTGAATCTCGATGTCAAACAAGGTTTTGTGACAGTGGCCAATAACAATATGGAGTTTGCTGATGCCGAGCAGACCTTGCAGCTGTATGCCGCAGGTCGGGCTGCCCGCTATAAGGATAAGACTCAGCAGGAATATTATCAAGAATTGCTCAAAGAAAATGGCTTGAAAAGCGTTTCTAACTATAATTGGTTCGATGCCGTGACCCGCAAGGGATACTATCAGGACTATAATCTGAGTGTGAGCGGACAGACTGGTAACACGGGTTATTATGTCAGCGGCGGCTATATGAGCAGTGAAGGAGTCGTTATCGGTTCCGACTTTAAGCGTTATTCGGGGCGCGCCAATCTCAATAGCAAGTTCAAAATATTCACTTTCGGCGCCAATATTTCATACGCTTACGCCATCAAAAATGGGGCTTCTGAGTCCACAAGTGGCTCTTTGAGCAATCCGATTGCCGCAGCAATCACGCTGATGCAGCCATTTTATCCATTCTATGGTAAGAATGGAAACTATGCGAATATAAATAGATACAATCCGCTGGCGATAAACGATAAGGGGCTGGGAGATATTAACAAAATGGAGACTTACACCACAACACTGAGCCCTTTCTTGCAAATGGATTTCGGAAAGGGTATCTATTATAAAACCACTCTTGGTGTCAACGTTTATAATCTGCGGCAATACGAATATTGGAGCGCCGTTTATAATCCGCAAGGTATCGATTATAATGGTTTAGGACAGCAATATACTTCGCAGCGAAGCACCGTTACGTGGAACAATATTTTAGGTTGGAACCGCACGTTTAATCAGCTGCACAATATCAGCCTGATGCTGGGACAGGAGTTACAACGCAAGAGTTATCTCGTGGATTATATTCAGGGCGACAACTTCCCATTTGCCAGTGCGGGTAACAGAGATCTCTCGACGGTGGGCCACTGGGGCGACTCTCAACACCAAAAGGAAGATGCTCGCTTAGTGTCTTACTTCGGAGATGCGCACTACTCATATGCAGACCGTTATTATTTATCGGCTTCTTTCCGGCGCGACGGTAGTTCGGTATTCGGTTCCAAGCATCGTTTCGGCTCTTTTTGGAGTGTAGGAGGCAAGTGGCGTTTTACTGATGAAGACTGGCTGCAACTGAAAGACAATAAGGTGATCAATAACGGAACACTGCGCATTTCGTACGGAACTGTGGGTAATCAAGATATCGATTGGTATGCGTCGCGCGGTCTTTATACGGCCGGTTTCAACTATCACGGTCTGCCAGGAACACGTCCCACGAATCTCGAAAATCCCAACCTGACGTGGGAAGTATCGCGAAAGTTTGACGTAGGCTTTGATCTTGGTCTGTTGAACCGCCTCACACTGAGTTTCGATTACTATGATGAGAAGACTACCGACGCCCTCTTCGAAGTCCCGCTCTCGCGTACTTCGGGTTTGCAAACCACCTACCAGAACCTGGGCTCGATTCGCAACCAGGGCATCGAGACGGCTCTCAACGCCACTGTTATGCGAACGAACGAATTCAATTGGACGGCTTATGCCAACCTCACTTGGAATCGGAATCGCGTACTGAAACTGTCTACCGGCGATCCGATTGTGGGCGATTACACAATTATTAAGCCCGGCTATGCTTATCGAACTTTCTATATGAAAGAATATGCGGGTGTAGATAGAGCCACGGGTAAGCCTACTTGGTATCTTAATGAGTCGGGAGACGAAGTGACGACAGATTATAATGCCGCTGCCCGTCGCTATCTGGGGTCGCCCGATCCGAAGGTTTTCGGAGGTTTCGGAACTGCTGTCAACTGGAAAGGTATCGATGCTTCGATCGCTTTCAATTACCGACTCGGAGCCAAAGTCTTCGATACCGGTGCTCGGTTTACAGGTTGGGGAATGTCAGAATATACACCGCTGAAACGCGTGGCAACAGACTCGTGGACCGCTGATAATCCCAATGCGAAATATCCGCAATATATTACAGGCGATCCCAATAATGCTACCAGCTACTCGTCTCGCTTCTTGATGAACGGCAATTTCTTGCGATTGAGCAATATCTCGGTCGGTTACACGCTGCCGAAAGCGCTTACTCGCAAGGCAATGATGGAGAAAGTGCGCGTTTATCTGTCAGCAGATAACCTTTATACGTGGACGGCCGGCGATTTCGTGGGCTATAATCCGGAGACCTATGCCAGCGGAGTTATTGCCTGGCAATATCCTGCATCAACCACATTCGTAGGCGGTGTGCAGATTAGTTTCTAATCATTTAAACAACGAAAAGATGATACAGATAAAAAGATATTTATTCGCAGGTATTGCGACAGCTATGCTCGCAACGGGATTCAACGGTTGCACAGAGAGTTATTTGGATACAAATTCGCACGCGGGCGTACCTACCGACGACGCTTTATCTACTCCGGGACTGATCAAGTCGGCATTGACCGGAGTCTATAATAACCTGTTCCACTATCGGTTTGCAGGCAATTACGCGATCAGTATCGGTGATATTCCTACCGATGTAAGCTATTGGAACACGAAGACCGGCCATTGGGGTAAACTTTATCGATATTCTATTGACGACACAGAATCTTATTTAGACGATATTTGGGAGTATGGTTATCAGATTGTTGACAACTCAGCGCGCATCATTCAAGCTGCCAATGCACAGCTGCCTAAGGCTGACGAAAAAAATAAAGTGGTGCTGAACCAATATTTGGCCGAGGCTTATGCGTTGCGGGCTTATGCTAACTTGGTAATGGTGAACGTATTTGCGCATCAGGTGAAAGTCAACGGACAGGACTTCTCTGCACAGCTCGGGCTCGTCATCAGCGAGCTGCCCATCCCTGCAAAAACAAAAGTTAGCCGCTCTACGGTAGGGGAAACTTACACGCATATAGTGTCAGACTTAAAGAAAAGTTTGGCTGCTTTCAAGGCTGCCGATGGTGATCGCGAAGATAAATGCTATATCGGCATAGCCGCAACGACGGGGCTTTTGGCCCGCACTTACCTTTATTTGGAAGATTGGAGCAATGCCAGGACTTACGCACAACAGGCACTCGACAAAGCAGGAATTACTGCGCTCACTTATACTAAGGCCGATTATAAGTCGCTCTACAATGGAGGCGCATCGAATACAGAATCGATGTTCTATCTCGATATTAACGAAACGCAGAATTGGTCGTCGAATTCCTCGGGAACACTGTGGACTACTTACAATTTCAGTCCGAGTCCGAAGATTCGTAAGATGTATGCTTCGACCGACGTGCGAACGGCTGTTCAGACCTGGGCTGGCACTTCTACCGATGCCGCTCCTGTCTACGGAGGTGGTAAGTTTGCTGCTTTCAGAACTGGAAATCCTGCCAATGCCACCCATTATCTCGTTAATGCGCCCGAGATGTTCCTGATTCTGGCCGAAGCAAACATTAAACTTAGTAAGTTGAGCGATACTCAATCGGCTCTCTTAACCGTTGCGCGGCGTAACACTGCGATAACTTCTACGGCGCAACTGCCGCAAACGCTTACTGCGCTTTACAGTTTCTTGAAAGACGAGCGGGCACGCGAACTCTTCCAAGAGGGATTCCGTTTGTGGGATCTTCGTCGCTGGGGAGATAAGGCAAGTGTTGAAGCCTATGGTGCACCGGAAGTAAAATTCCGCGCTACGGGTTATGACATCTCCAATCTTGTCTATCCCATTCCGTCGTCAGAAATCAATGCCGGTTTTGGTGTTCAGCAGAATACGGACTGGCACAAGACACTTCCGGTTGTGCGATAAAGAATCGAAATTCTCATCGAAAACGGGGTGCAACGCTGTCAAAGGCTGTTGCACCTCGCTTCATTTTATTGTCGATAATTTTTCTGAGTTCTCTAAATTAGGCGGATGGGGGCTATGGACAGAGATCATTTAGGTTTAAACAAAAGCCTCAATCACATTAAATAAAATAACATTCCTTATCTCTACGGATGAATGTGTAGGGTGGGGCTTTTCTCGAAAAACTTTGAGCGATACTTTTATCTGTATATTGTTGATAATCAGTTATATATAGGTTCTCTTGCAATTAGAGGTTAATCACCTTGTGTTTAACCGTTAATCGCAGTGCGATTAACGGTTAATGGCATAGCGTTTAGATGCTTTTCGTAAATCGCCTGATATCTTATTGTTTATATCCTATTTATTTTCTTTGCGTAGTTCATCTGCAAAGCAAATTATGATTTATATTTATGCAAAAGAGCAGATGCCCCCCATTTTTAGGTATTTTGTCGGAAAAGCGTGCGTCGTCTTTTGTTTTCTCTCGGAAAAATAGTATCTTTGCGTCACTAAATGGCACGAAATCAAATTGCCGGTTGACAGATTATCAGAATATTTTATAGCATAAACAAAATGAGGTTAATTATTGAATCCAATTACGATTTGTTGTCTAAATGGGCCGCAAATTATGTTGTTGAACGTATTAATGCGGCTCAGCCCACGCGCGAGAAGCCGTTTGTGTTGGGGCTTCCGACGGGTTCTTCGCCCGAGGGGATGTATCGCGAGTTAGTGAAGGCTTATCAGGAAGGCCGTGTCTCGTTTGCAAACGTGATGACATTCAATATGGATGAGTATGTGGGGTTGCCCGAGTCGCATCCCGAGAGCTATCATTCGTTTATGGCGCGCAATCTTTTCGACCACATCGATTGTCCCAAAGAGAATATCCATATACTTAACGGAAATGCGCAAGATCTGATCGAAGAGTGTCGGCATTACGAACAGATGATTGACGAGGCAGGTGGAATCGATCTCTTCATTGGCGGTATCGGGCCCGACGGTCACATCGCTTTCAACGAGCCGGGGTCGTCGTTGCGATCGCGTACGCGTGTGAAATCACTTACGACCGACACGCGAATCGCCAACTCCCGCTTCTTTGATAACGATCCGGAGAAAGTTCCCGAGCATGCATTGACCGTCGGTGTAGGCACTGTGATGGATGCACGCGAGGTGCTGATCTTGGTCAATGGGCATCATAAAGCCCGCGCTTTGCAGGCCGCTGTGGAGGGAGGCATCACGCAAATGTGGACCATTAGTGCGCTGCAATTGCACGAACACGGTATCATCGTTTGCGATGAGGCAGCTACAGAAGAGCTAAAAGTGGGCACCTATAAATACTTTAAGGATATCGAGCGTCGGAATCTACTTTGATCTCTGAGCTCGAACAATCCTACAAATGACTAAAAACAAACGCTTATTATTATGAAACTGAATTTGAGTTCACAAATTGTTCTCAACAAGGTTCCGGTGGAGTTTTATCGTCCCCGGACTGCTGTTGAGCGCTCGGAAATTACTCGTTGCGAGAAGATTGCTACCGATATTTTTCCCACAATAGAAGAAGGTGCGAAGGAGATAGCTGATAATATCGAGCTGGAAATTACGTCCAAGCAACGCGAGGGGCGCTACTGTGTGCTGGCTCTGGGTACGGGGCTTTCGCTCACACCGGTCTATGCGGAACTCATCCGCAAGCATCGCGAAGAGAAACTGAGCTTTAAGAATGTTGTGGTTTTCAATGCTTACGAGTATTTTCCGCTGAATCCGGACAGTAAAAACAGCAGTCTCAATCAGCTCAAAGACCGTTTCCTCGCCCACGTAGACATCGATGCACAGAACGTTTTCTCGCCCGATGGCACGATCAGTCAGGATGCCGTGCAGGAGTATTGCAGGCTTTACGAGCAGCGTATCGCCACATTCGGCGGTATCGATGTTTGCTTGCTGGGTATTGGTCGCATCGGAAACATCGCGACGAATGAGCCTGGTTCGGGCATTGCTTCATCTTCCCGATTGATGTTGATCGATGCAACGTCGCGCCAGGAGATGACAATGAGTTTCGGAACACAGGAAATCGTGCCTCCGTGTTCTATCACAATGGGCGTGCAAACGATTCTTTCCGCCCGCAAAATCTTCCTCACTGCGTGGGGCGATGAGAAAGCAGATATCATTCAAAAGGCTGTGGAAGGTCCGCTGACCGATGCTATTCCGGCTTCATTCTTGCAGACACATAACAACGTGCGTGTAGTGATCGATCTTGCGGCGGCATCTAAACTCACTCGTATCATTCATCCGTGGCTCGTAACTTCGTGCGAATGGACGGATAAACTGGTGCGTTCGGCCTTGGTTTGGTTGTGTCAGCTCACTGGTAAACCTATCTTAAAGCTCACTAATAAGGATTATAATGAGAACGGTTTGAGTGAACTCCTGGCCTTGTATGGCTCTGCTTACAATGCCAATATCAAGATTTTCAATGATCTTCAACACACCATCACGGGCTGGCCGGGTGGCAAACCTAAGGCTGATGACACGTACCGACCTGAGCGGTCGAAACCGTTCCCTAAACGTGTGATTGTCTTTTCGCCACATCCCGATGACGATGTCATTTCAATGGGCGGTACATTGCGCCGATTGGTACAGCAAGGTCACGACGTGCACGTGGCTTACGAGACCTCGGGTAATATTGCTGTGGGAGACGAAGAGGTAACGCGTTTTATGCATTTCATCAACGGTTTCAATCAGATTTTCGATGAAAACAAAGACGAAGTGATTAAAAAGAAATATAAGGAAATCAAGAAATACCTTGCTGAAAAGAAAGAGGGCGACATTGATTCGGCCGATATTCGCACGATCAAAGGGCTGATTCGTCGTGGCGAAGCGCGTACGGCGTGCACTTTCAATCAGATTCCGCTCGACCATGTACATTTCCTTGATCTGCCGTTTTATGAATCGGGAAAGATCGAAAAACTTCCGATGACCGAGGCAGATGTCAAAATCGTGCGTGATTTGATTGCCAAAGTGAAACCGCATCAGATTTATGTGGCCGGCGATTTGGCCGATCCTCACGGCACACATCGCAAATGCACGGACGCCGTTTTTGCTGCCATCGATTTAGAAAAAGAAGCCAATGCCGCGTGGCTGAAAGATTGTCGCATTTGGATGTATCGCGGAGCGTGGGCCGAATGGGAAATAGAAAACATCGAAATGTGTGTTCCGATGAGTCCCGAAGAGTTGCGCGCGAAACGCAATTCGATTCTGAAGCATCAGAGCCAAATGGAGAGTGCGCCTTTCTTGGGTAATGATGAGCGTCTCTTCTGGCAGCGTTCCGAGGACCGAAACCGCGGTACTGCCAAGCTTTACGACGATCTCGGACTGGCTTGTTACGAGGCAATGGAGGCTTTCGTAGAATATAAACCGCTTTAAACCGGCGGTTGGTCAAACTTGATTCAGAGAGTTAAGGAGTTGTCGTTTCACCTCTTTCACGCTGCGGCTGTAAGGTATCTGTTGCGTGAAGAGCGATGAACAGCGGGCTGCTTAACTCCCTTTTTGTTTCATTCTTTCATTAATTCAGTAACTATGAGAAAGCGAACGGGATTATTGGTGGCATCGATTTTTTGCACGGTAATGTGTGGAATGGCCCGGCAAAGCGAGTTTACGAGGGGCATAGGAATTTATCCGGGGCGCCCCACAGAGGATTTTTCGCCCGTGATGAAGCCCGATCACACTTATCGAAACATTGCTCTTCATCGGGCCGCTTATGGTTCCTCATCTTACGATTATAATCTCACGGCCCAATGGCTTACCGATGGTGTGACCACCACGGCGGATCCGTCGTTTCTCGAAGTCAGCATACCCGCCGGTCCGTTAGCGCGTCGCGAGCGCGAGTGGGCTATCGATAGGGGCGAATGGACACGTAATATCTTGATGGGAGCCGATACCTATTTGCAATACGATTGGCATAATGCGCAACTCAAGGCTACACAACTCACGCTCACGACTCGTGTAGCTTATGATGAGAAAAAGGCTGACAGTGGTTATGAAATTACGTGCTTAGCTTCGCAAGACGGTGTGCACTGGACGAAGATAGGTGGTGTCAGTGGTCACGACTTGCCCGGAAAAGCTGCACGATATAAGGTTCATTCTGATCCAAATAAGGCTACTGATACCGAACTTCTGCCCTTGCGACTCATCGATTTGCGGTTGCCGCTCAAGCCGATGACATTTTCTCACCTCAAAGTTTGCTTCAAAATGAAAGGTGCCGCACATTGGACCGTGACCGAAGCCAATGCTCATCCGACATTTACGATCGATCCCCGCCAGGATGCTTGGATGAGTGCGGATGCCGGCGAGCAGTGGGTTTATGTGGATTTGGGTGTAAAAGCCGATTTCGATAAAGTGATTTTACACTGGATTCATAAAGCCGCCAAAGGACAGGTGCAGGTGTCCGATGATGCCGTTACGTGGCGAACGATTTCCCAACTCTCGTTAGGTAGCGGACAAAAAGAGATTGTTCGCTGTTCAGGCAGCGGTCGGTTTGTCCGTGTTTTGATGCAAGCGGCTGAGCCGGGGGCTAAGTGTTACGTGCTCAGTGAGTTGGAAGTGATGGGACGTGGCGGTTTGACGGCTGTCCCAAAAGCCGAAGCCGGGGTGTCGGGAGGTAAATATTATCTCAACGGAGGCGACTGGCGGCTACAGCGTTCATCGCAAGTGGCAGCGTCGGGCGAACAGATTTCCTTACTGAATTACGACACGCGCGGTTGGATTCAGGCCACGGTACCAGCTACGGTGCAGACTTCTTACGTGAACATCGGCGCTCTCCCGAATCCTAATTATGCCGATAATCTGCTGCAAATATCCGATGCTTATTTCAATACCGACTTCTGGTATCGCCGCGAATTTCGGTTCCCCGCACTGTCGAAAGGGCGCCGTGTGCTGCTCAACTTCGACGGAATCAACTGGAAAGCCGATGTTTTCCTGAATGGAAAACGTATCGATCGTATTGAAGGAGCATTCATTCGGGGCTGCACAGACATCACAAATGTTTTGCAGCCGGGTATTAACGTACTCGCCGTCAGGATTATTTGCAATGCCCATCCGGGATCGGTCAAGGAGAAAAACGCACTGAATACCGATTTCAACGGCGGTATTCTGGGGGCCGATAATCCAACTTTTCATGCTACGATAGGGTGGGATTGGATCTCAACTATACGTGGACGCGACATCGGAATATGGAATGACGTTTATCTGTCGACGTCGGGCACACTGAAATTAGCCGACCCGCTCGTCACCACTCACCTGTCTTTGCCAGACACCTTGGTCACGATGACGCCCGCGGTGTGCCTCACTAATAGTGAAGATCATGCCGTTTCGGCCACCGTTACGGGCCGGATCGGTCATTTGCATTTTACCAAAGATGTGACTGTTGCACCTTATTCGAGACAGGAAGTGACGTTTTCTCCTGACGAATTTGCACAGTTACGTGGGCAGCGAATGCGTCTTTGGTGGCCCAACGGCTACGGACAGCCTTATCGATATGATGCCGGTTTTGAAGTGAAAACGGCTGATGGTATTTCCGATTCGCTGCATTTCAAAGTCGGACTGCGCGAAGTAGCCTATCGAGATACCGCAACTCAACTCAAAATCTATGTCAACGGCCGTCGTATTGTGCCCTTGGGTGGCAACTGGGGGTTCAGCGAAAGCAATCTCAATTATCGTACTCGGGAGTATGATGCGGCCGTTCACTATCACAAAGAGATGCATTTCAATATGATTCGGAACTGGGTGGGACAGACTGGTGACGATGAATTTTATGATGCTTGCGACCGTTATGGAATCTTGGTTTGGCAAGATTTTTGGCTTGCCAATCCTTCTGACGGTCCCGATCCGGCTGATGAGCGGATGTTTCTTGCCAATGCACGCGATCTGATTCATCGTATTCGTCGCCATCCGAGCATTGTGATCTATTGCGGACGGAATGAGGGTTACCCTCCCGAAAGCCTCGACCAGGCTTTGCGAACCGATGTTGCTGCATTGCATCCTAACCTTCTTTATATATCAAGTTCGGCTGATGAAGGTGTCAGTGGGCACGGTCCTTACAACGCATTGGCGGCAAAAGAGTATTTTGAAAAGCAAACGGGGAAGCTCCACACAGAGCGAGGTATGCCGGCGGTGATGACTTTCGAGGGGCTTGTTCGTACTCTACGCTCCGATCAATTATGGCCACAGAATGCCGTTTGGGGCCAACACGACTACACGATGGGGGGTGCTCAGCGCGGCGAATCATTCAATTCGCTCATTGAGAGAGGGTTCGGTACGCCGAAAAATGCCCGCGATTTCACGACATTGGCACAATGGATTAATTATAATGGGTATCGGGCGATGTTCGAATCGACGAGTAAAGACCGACAGGGATTGCTTATTTGGATGAGCCATCCGTGCTGGCCGACGATGGTTTGGCAAACTTACGACTATTATCTTGAACCTACTGCTGCCTATTTTGGTGCTAAGAAAGCCTGCGAGCCGCTGCATATCCAATGGAATCCGCTTACGCGTCGGGTAGAGATTATCAGTCTTCGGGCTGACAGTTTAGCTGGATTTACAGTTTGTGCAACTATGTTCGACAAGCAGGGTAAGCGTTTGTGGTACGCAGAACGGGCGTTAACAATTGGTGAAAACACCACTGTGACAGATATTGCCATAGCTGATCCCAGCGCGGATACGGGTGTTTATTTCATCGATTTACAGTTGTTGGATGAGCGAAAACAATTGGTTTCAGAAAATTTTTACGTGGAATCTACTGTAACTGACAATTTTCAAGGTCTGAAATTGTTGCCGGTTGTTGGTTTGAACCAAACCATTCATACAATACGCAACGGTAACACGTGGACAGCTACACTGGTGCTTGCTAACAAGACTGCAACACCCGCGCTGATGATTCGCCTCAATCTATTGGGTGAAGACGGCTCACAGATTCTCCCCGTGATATATAGCGACAATTATTTTTCGCTGCTTCCCGGCCGCGAAAAGACGATAACCATTAGTTGGAGGGATGAAGACTCGCGGGGCATCAAGTCTCGTGTGGAGCTCAGTGGGTATAATGTGGAAAGAAATATTGTTTCTAATCTTTCTTTATAAATAATCTAAAAGAAAGAATCTTTACTTTCCCCATCTCTCTTTGGAGAAGATGGGGAGGTTTTATTTATACTAAGTAGATGAGGAATACAAATCTATTTGTTACAATGTGAAAAGGTATTTCGGTAAGGTTTTCAGTGGTTTGGTTCAAAGCAGAAAGAAGATGTAAGGTTTCATTATTGCCTAATGAGAGAGGAGTGGATATTCTTTTGATTTTATTCTCTTATTACATCTCTTTTTCGTATCTTTGCGCCTTGAAATCAGTAACGATATAATCATAATAGAAAGAAAATGGCTAAGAGATTTGCCGAATATAACGGTCTGGATCTGACCGTAGTTAATCGTGAGGTCCTGGACAAGTGGAAGCAGGACGATGTCTTCCATAAGTCGATCGATGAACGGGCGGGATGTCCACAATTCGTATTTTTCGAGGGCCCACCATCGGCTAACGGACATCCGGGAATCCACCACGTACTGGCACGTGCCATCAAAGATGCGTTCAATCGATATAAAACAATGAAAGGATTTCAGGTATATCGTAAAGCAGGTTGGGATACACATGGGCTGCCGGTGGAATTAGGCGTGGAGAAAGAACTCGGTATCACGAAGGCCGATATCGATAACCGTGAGTCGGAGAAGTATATCTCGGTGGCCGATTACAATAAAAAGTGCCGTGAAAACGTGATGATGTTTACAGCAGAGTGGCGTGAAATGACTGAGCGGATGGGCTACTTTGTAGACTTGGATCATCCTTATATCACTTACGATAATAAATATATCGAGACCTTATGGTGGCTGTTGAAACAGCTTTATACGAAAGGTTTATTATATAAAGGCTACACGATTCAGCCTTATTCGCCAGCAGCAGGAACGGGATTGAGTTCGCACGAGTTGAATCTACCCGGTTGTTATCGCGATGTGAAAGATACTACGGTGACGGCTTTGTTTAAGATTATTGATCCGCGGGAAGAGTGGACTCGGTGGGGAACACCGTATTTTATAGCCTGGACTACTACGCCGTGGACTTTGCCTTCGAACACTGCATTGTGCGTAGGACCGAATATCGAATATGTAGCTGTTGAAACGTATAATACTTACAATGATAAGCCAATTACGGTGATTATTGCCGAGAGCCGGCTCAACGCTTATCTAAAACCTGAAGGATGCGAACTGACACTGGACAATTATAAACACGGTGATAAAGTGGTGCCTTATCGCGTCATTGGAACTTATACTGGGGCAGAGCTTGTGGGCTTGAAGTATCAGCAGCTGATGCCTTGGGTAAAGCCTTCGGCTAAATTAGATGCTAACACGCCTGCATTTGTTCACAGCTATGCTGCTGCTCATCCGGAGAAGATTTTTACCGGCGAGAATGGTAAAGATCAATTTGTTGAGATGGCGGAGAAAGCTTTCCGCGTGATTCCTGGTGATTATGTCACCACTGGAGACGGTACGGGCATTGTGCACATTGCCCCTACATTCGGCGCCGATGATGCCAAGGTGGCTAAAGATTCCGAAATCCCGTCTCTGTTTCTGATTAACCGACGGGGTGAAACGCGCCCGATGGTAGATTTGCAGGGGAAATATTACGTGCAGAACGAGTTGGATGCACATTTTGTCGAAGCGTGTGTTGATGTTGAGACTTATGGTCATCACGCCGGCGACTATGTGAAAAACGCTTACGATCCACGATTCAATACCGACGGATATGACGAAGCTGCGGCTAATGAAGCTGAAGATCTTAATGTCGTGATCTGTATGGAGATGAAGCAGGCAGGTATTGCGTTCAGAATCGAGAAGCACGTACATAACTATCCTCATTGTTGGCGCACTGACAAACCTATTCTATATTATCCGCTCGATAGCTGGTTTATCAAGAGTTCGGCCAAGAAAGAGCGGATGGTTGAACTCAATAAAACCATCAACTGGCAACCGGAATCGACCGGTACAGGTCGTTTCGGCAACTGGCTCGAGAATCTAAACGATTGGAATCTCTCTCGTTCGCGTTTTTGGGGTACGCCACTTCCCATTTGGCGTGACGAAGATGGTAAGGAGGTTTGCATCGGTTCGCTCGAAGAGTTGTATGCTGAGATAGAGAAGAGTGTAGCAGCAGGTGTGATGATATCCAATCCGATGAAAGAGAAAGGATTTGTACCGGGTAACTTTGCACAAAAGAATTACGAACAAATAGACTTGCATCGTCCGTATGTAGATAAGATTGTGCTTGTGAGCGAGAGTGGTAAACCGATGTGTCGCGAGACCGATCTTATCGACGTTTGGTTTGACTCGGGAGCAATGCCCTATGCACAGGTGCATTATCCGTTCGAGAATCGCGATGCGATTGCTAGGCGACAGGCTTTTCCTGCCGACTTTATCAACGAAGGTGTTGATCAAACACGCGGCTGGTTTTTTACTCTGCACGCTATCGCCACGATGGTGTTCGACAGTGTGGCATTCAAGAACGTGATCTCTACGGGACTCGTGCTTGACGCGAAAGGAAACAAAATGAGCAAACACATAGGTAATGTGGTCAATCCCTTTGAGATGATTGACCGATACGGAGCCGATCCTGTGCGCTTCTATATGATGACCAATTCGGAGCCATGGGATAACCTCAAGTTTGATCCTAACGGTGTAGACGAGGTGCGTCGTAAGTTCTTTGGTACGCTCTACAATACCTATTCTTTCTTCGCACTCTATGCTAACGTTGATGGATTTGACCCAACCACGCCTCAAATCAAGGTGGAAAACCGCCCCGAGATTGACCGTTGGATTCTCTCCTCGCTTCATACATTAATAAAAGGTGTTGACCGCGAACTTCGGCAATACGATCCTACGCGTGCTGGTCGACTCATCGACGCTTTCGTCAATGACGATCTCAGCAACTGGTATGTACGGCTCAATCGAAAACGGTTCTGGGGGAAAGAGATGGACACCGACAAACTATCGGCTTATCAAACGCTCTACGTCTGCCTGACCACTGTAGCCAAGCTGCTGGCACCGTTCGCACCGTTCTATGCCGACCGACTCTGGGGAGACCTCAGCAATTCCACCTGTTCGGTACATCTAACACGATTTCCTGAGGCCGATGATACTGTCATCGATTCCGAACTTGAAGTACGGATGGAGCTGGCGCAAAAAATCACATCGATGACGCTCGCTTTGCGTCGCAAAGTTAATATCAAAGTTCGCCAGCCCTTGCAGCAGATTATGATTCCCGCCGTGGATGCAACCCAGAAAATGCATATTGAAGCTGTGAAAGAACTCATCAAGAACGAGGTAAACGTTAAGGAGTTACGTTTCGTTGAAGGAAGTAGTGTGCTGGTGAAGAAAGTGAAGTGTAATTTCCGAACGATGGGTAAGAAGTACGGTAGCTTAATGAAAGATATCGCCGCACAGATGAGTGCGCTTACTCAACTCCGTATTGCCGACTTGGAGCGTGACGGGAAAATCGAACTCAACATTGCTGGCCAATTTGTGAGTGTAGATATTACCGACGTAGAGATTATCAATGAAGACATCCCTGGCTGGTTAGTGGCTAATGAGAGCAATCTGACAGTAGCTCTTGAGGTAGAGCTTACCGAAGCGCTTCGCCGTGAGGGTATGGCCCGTGAACTGATCAATCGTATTCAGAATCTGCGTAAAGAGAGTGGTTTAGAAATCACTGACCGCATCCGCGTCACTCTCTCGCCCTATCCGCAGGTTGAGACTGCTGTGGCCGACTACGGCAAATACATCTGCACGCAAGTACTATCTGATACGATCGAATTAGCCGACAACGCAGGTGCAGAGATAGACTTTGATGAGTTTACGATCCGCATTGTAGTTGAGAAGATATGACGCGACAAATGAGCATGTGCCGTAGTAGATACAATTATCGAGATAATAAATAGAGAGTAAAACCATTAAATGACTTAAGAATTATGGTAGAAAAGAAAAGGTATAGTGATGAAGAACTGGAGGAATTCAGCAGCATCATTCACGAGAAACTGAAATTAGCTCGCCGCGATTATGAGTCGATGATGCGCACGTTGATGAACCAAGACAACAACGACGTTGACGATACATCGCCTACGTATAAAGTTTTGGAGGAGGGTAGCACCACGCAGAGTAAGGAAGAGCTGGTACAGTTGGCCAATCGGCAGCAGAAGTTTATCACGGGATTAGAAGCTGCGCTTGTGCGAATCAAGAATAAAACTTACGGTATTGACCGGATAACGGGTGAACTGATTCCGAAAGAGCGTTTACGCGCCGTGCCCCACGCTACACTGAGTGTGGAATCGAAAAATGCGCGCAAACGTTGATGTAGGCGGAAAGAGGAGAGGATGAGAAAGTATCGAGAATTTTTCACCGACGGACGCTTGTCTGTGCTCATTATCATAGCGATTCTGGTGATCGACCAATTGGTTAAGATTGTCGTCAAGACGAATATGTCGTTAGGCGAATCGATTCGCATAACTGATTGGTTTTACATCGATTTTGTTGAGAACAAAGGGATGGCTTTCGGTCTGACGTTTTTCAATAAGCTATTCTTAAGCGTGCTTAGGTTGTGTGCTATTAGTGTTATCGGCTGGTACATCTATCGACAGGTAAAGGCCGGTGCGCGTACCCGCTATGTGGTTCTGCTGTCGATGGTAGTGGCCGGCGCAGTGGGAAATGTGCTTGATTCGATGTTCTACGGACTTGTTTTCAGTGCGTCGTCGCCTTTCTCCGTGTCTCAGTGGGTACCTTTCGGTACGGGCTATGCAGGATTTCTGATGGGTAAGGTGGTGGATATGTTTTATTTTCCACTGATTGTTACCACGTGGCCCGATTGGGTTCCGTATTGGGGCGGTGAGGAGTTTGTATTTTTCAGTCCGGTGTTCAATTTCGCCGACTCGTGCGTAAGCGTGGGCTTTGTGGCTCTACTTATTTTTTGTAGGAAAGAGCTGGGGCAGATTTCGTTTCGCAAACTATGAAAAATCTCTCCGTACATATCGTTACGGCGGTTCTGTTGATCGGCTCATTTGTGCTGACAGTAGGTTGTAAACCTGGCGTTCCTAGCCGATACATTCAGCCAGACGATATGGAAGACATCCTTTACGATTATCATGTCGCCGACGGAATGGCAGCGCTGCAATCGGTCGATCAAGTCGTGTGCCAGCGTGCTTACCGATTGGCCGTGCTGAAAAAACACGGTGTAACGACGGCAGAGTTCGATTCGTCGTTGGTGTATTATATGCGCCATGCTGATCGGATGCACCAGATTTACGAGCATCTGGCTAAGCGAATGAGCGACGAGGCCGTGTCGCTGGGTGCGTCGGCCAGTGGAGCAGATAGTTATAACACGTTTTCGGCCACAGGAGATACAGCTAATATTTGGAAAGGTGAAACCTCGGCTGTTTTTGTTCCGAAGCCGCCGTTCAATCAAATGTCATTTTCCGTCAAAGCCGATTCGGCTTTTCATAGGGGCGATGTCATTCTGCTCCATTTCAGGGCACAGTTTATTTACCAAGATGGAACGCGCGACGGTATCGCCGTATTAGCTGTGAAGTTCGGTAACGACAGTACGGCTTCGCAAGTGTTGCACGTCACAGGCTCATCTTCTTATACATTACAGGTGCGTGACGACCGACATCTTGGCATCAAACAGGTGAGTGGTTTTTTGATGCTGAATAGGAGCTTGTCGCCTGAGCAATCCACAACTACCTTGCAGATAATGGCCATTAGTAGGCTTCGATTGATTCGGATTCACGAGCAAAAAGGTAAGAAAAAGAAGCAAGCTGCTGCCGACTCGACCAAGGTTGATTCTGTTTCTGCAGGCCAGGGAATTCCGACAAAATCGCAATCGGATGGAGAATCACGGTCGGTTCCGCAGATTCCGTCCACAGAATCATCGGGAAATGTGGGCGAAGCTCCACTTCTCCCCAAAGAGATTCATACTTGATGAGCGCAGCATTTCGGCGAGTCGGGGCGCACAGGGTGATCGATAAAGATCGGGTGTTACGACAAGCCGTAGTAGAAATCAGTCACGGGCACGTGGTGAATTATTATCCATTTGTGGATGAGTTGCCCGTAACAGAGTGGTTAGAAGGCACCATCCAGCTTTGTCGTGATACAAGAGGTGCATTGCGAGCTTATTGGTTTGAAGGGCCGATGTCTCTTGACAATAATGGAAAATTATTAGAATAATCGCATAAAGAGCACAATGATGAATATTGATGAACTTGAAAACCGTTTGATAGAACTGGCTTTTGCTGAAGACATCGGCGACGGCGACCATACCACGCTGTGTTGCATTCCCGAAGATGCCACCGGAAGTTCGCACCTTCTGATAAAAGAAGACGGAATCCTGGCAGGTGTAGAGGTGGCCAAGAATGTGTTTGCCGCTTTCGATCCGACGTTGAAAGTCGAGGTACGCATCCCAGACGGATCGCCCGTAAAGGTAGGCGACATCGCAATGGTGGTTACAGGTAAGACGCGTTCTTTGTTACAAACAGAACGTCTGATGCTGAATATTATGCAACGGATGAGCGGTATTGCCACAATGACTCGCCAGTATGTGGAACGGCTCAAAGGTACTCACACCCGCATTCTCGATACCCGTAAAACTACGCCAGGACTTCGGATGCTCGAAAAACAGGCCGTGAAGATTGGTGGTGGAACCAATCATCGTATCGGTCTTTTTGATATGATTCTTCTCAAAGATAATCATATCGACTTCGCGGGTGGCATAGAAAATGCTATCGACCGTTGCCATCGGTATCTGAAAGATAAGAAGCTCGACTTGAAAATAGAAATTGAAGTGCGTGATTTTGGCGAGCTTCAGCGTGTGCTCGACAAAGGAGGAGTCGATCGAGTGATGCTCGACAACTTTTCGGTTCCTGATACAAGAAAAGCCGTCAAACTCATTGCAGGGCGAGTAGAAACGGAGTCTTCGGGCGGTATTACTTTCGATACGATTCGCGATTATGCCGAGCAGGGGGTAGATTTTATTTCTGTCGGTGCACTCACTCATAGTGTCAAGGGTTTGGATATGAGTTTCAAGGCTTGTTAGCATTCGTTTTATCAAATATCAAAACGCAGTCTTTTGAATTGGTTGTTCAGTATATTTCTCGCGGCAAGTGTCGTTTTCGGTTCACCGGTCAACTATGAAATAGCTTTGGCCGGCAATTTCGGCGAACCTCGGCCTAACCATTTCCACGGCGGCACGGATATCAAAACGGGCGGCGTTGAGGGCAAAGCTATTTTCTCAATAGGTGATGGTTATGTCTCACACGTATCTGTGGGTATCGGCGGTTTCGGCAATGCGGTGTATATACATCATCCGGAGGGCTATACGAGTGTGTATTGTCATTTGAAGAAATTTGCTCCGCAAATTACCGCAATGGTGCGAAAGTGGCAGTATGCACATCGTTCTTATGTCGGCGATATGTTATTTGCCCCAACTGATTTGCCCGTAGCTCGGGGACAGTTGATTGCTGTCAGTGGTAATTCGGGTGCATCGCAGGCACCCCATTTACATCTTGAAGTACACGATACGCGTACGTGGGAGATGCGCGATCCACTCGATTTGATTGGCGGATCAGTCAAGGATAGCTTGGCGCCGATGGCTCATGGCTTTATGGCTTATCCCCAAATGGGAGAAGGCGTATTCTGTGGCGGAAGCTCCAAGCAGTCGTTTCCTTTTACGGCTCACAATTTGACGCGTAAGTTTACGGCGTGGGGAAAAGTGGGCTTTGGTATTTGGGCCAACGATTATATGGAAATAACGTATAATCGTTACGGTGTCAGGAAGACCGAACTTTTTGTAGACGGGCATCTTGTTTTCAGTAGCGATGTCGGTCGTGTGCCCGTAGAAGACAATATGATGGTCAATGCTTGGGGGGATTACGAGCATTTTCTGCGTTATAATGTATGGTATATGCGTTCTTTCATTCTGCCTGGTGTCACGCTTCCTTGTCTTTGGGCCGATGCCGGCCGCGGACTGATTGACTTCAATCAGGAACGCGATTATCACCTCACTTATTCTTTGACAGATTTCAAAGGTAATAACAGTCGATATACGTTCACGGTCACTGGTAAACGAGCAGTCATCCAGTCACGGCGCGAAATGCATCCGATGCGCACGCTCAGATGGGACAAAATGAATGTCGTTCAGCTTCCGGGGATGCAACTTGTGCTTCCTTCTACGTGTTTAGCTGACCATTGTGAGACACGACCTAAAATAAGATTCTGTCCAGGACAACTATCCGACACCTATCAACTGATGCCTGCATCGTTCCCACTATTTCATTATACTAAGATCAGTATACGTCTGAAACGGCCAGTAAAAGATCCTTCCAAGCTCTATATCGTCAGCCATTGGGGAACGGATCGGTATATGGGTGGAACCTATCAAAATGGATGGGTGACGGGACGTGCACGAGAGCTCGCTGCAACTTACGGTATTTCGTACGACGATATACCGCCAATCATCACGCCATTAACGGTTAATCGCTGGCCGATTAACCACATCGTGCGAATCGGCTTATGGGACAGGGGAAGCGGGGTGGCTTCTTATGAGGGATATATCGATGGAAAGTTTGTTCTTTTCGAGGAAGTACCCAAGAGTCCGTGGGTGTGTTGCGACCTTACCCAAACACCGATCAAACGTACCGGAGGGATGCATCGCCTGACGTTTATTGCAACAGATAATCGGGCAAACAAACGCATTTTTATGACACAAGTAAAGTATTAACCTAACCAATTAAGATATGAGTAAACGTTCAGTACACAATTCAAGAGTTCTGTTTTTGCTCGTTGCGGCAATGTTTTTATCCGTTAAAGCGAGCGCTTGTACCAATTTTATCGTGGGCAAAAAGGCCTCGAAAGACGGTTCTGTCATTTGCACCTACAATGCTGATGATTACGGAATGTTCATCGGTCTGTGCCATTTTCCTGCGGCTAAACACGCCAAGGGAGAGATGCGTAAGATCATCGATTGGGATACAAAGGTGTATCACGGCGAGATTCCCGAGGTTCCCGAAACGTATAATGTTATCGGAAACATCAACGAGTACCAAGTAACCATTGGTGAAACGACTTATGGCGGGCGCGAGGAAATGGTCGACACAACCGGTATTCTCGATTATGGTTCGCTCATCTATGTGGCTTTGCAACGCTCTAAAACAGCGCGCGAGGCCATTCGTGTGATGACTTCGCTCACAGAGAAATATGGTTATTGTAGTGGAGGCGAAACCTTTACTATCTGTGATCCGAATGAAGCTTGGATTATGGAAATGATGGGAAAAGGGCCTGGTTCGAAAGGAACGGTGTGGGTGGCTATGCGTATTCCCGACGATGCAATTTGCGGGCACGCTAACCAAAGCCGTATCGGCAAGTTTAATATGAAGGACAAAAACAATGTACTTTACTCAAAAGATGTGGTCTCCTATGCCCGTAAGATGGGATGGTTTATGGGGAAAGATGCTGACTTCTCGTGGAAAAATGTCTACGCAAAACCCACATTCAGCGGCCGACGTTTCTGTGATGCGCGTGTGTGGAGTTTCTTCCGACATTTTGATGCCGATTTTGATCGCTATCTTCCGTGGGCTTTAGGAAAAGATCCGAATGCAGAAGATATGCCACTTTGGATTGTTCCAAATCGTAAATTGAGTGTGCAAGATGTAGAAATGTGTATGCGCGATCATTACGAAGGAACTGCCTTAGCTACCGACAGCGCTGATGTCGGGAGCGGAATATGGCAGATGCCTTATCGCCCGACACCATTATCGTTCACGTACGAGGGTAAGAAATATTTTAATGAGCGTCCTACCAGCACGCAGCAGACCGGCTTTTCTTATGTCGCACAGATGCGCGCGTGGCTGCCGAGACAAATCGGAGGTGTGCTTTGGTTTGGAAACGACGATGGCAATATGATTGCTTATACACCTATCTATTGTGGCAACACCGTCCAACCCGAATGTTATAATACGCCGGGTGCAGATGCACTCACTTTCTCTGACAAGAATGCGTACTGGGTTTGCAATTGGGTGAGCAATATGGTTTATCCCCGTTATGTGCAGATGTTTCCCTCGTTGCGCGAGGTGCGTGATAGTCTTGAGCGCTCTTATTTTGCTCATCAACCTGCTGTAGAATCCCAGGCGCGCACGCTCTATGCTACCAACCCGACGTTGGCCGTTGAATATCTCAACGATTATAGCAATACGAAGGCACAAGAGATGCTTGCTCGCTGGAAACAGCTTGCCATCTATCTTATCGTGAAATACAACGATATGATTGTTAAGCCCGATCATAACGGTGTCTTCGAGCGTACTGCCACGGGAATAGGTGCCAAGGTTTCTCGTCCTGGTTATCCCAAAGCATTTGCTAAAAAACTCATCGGGGCGACTGGTGATAAGTTTGCTTGTCCATCAGAATAAGGTATATGTCTTAGAATCTGCACTGACATATAAAATAACCCGAATGTAAATTTAGCTTACATTCGGGTATTTTTTTATTGTTTATTATTTTAATGATATGCTAATTCTTCATCTGACTACGATCAAGGTATTGTTTTCGTCACAAAAATAAGCTTCTTGGGGAGTTTCACCCACTTGCGGTCGACAACGATTTTAATGGTGCTTCCCTCTTGTTGCGTGAATGTATAAGTACCGTCATCATTTTGGGTAAGCGTTGCGGTGAGATCTTCGCTACCGTAATCATTGATGATGGAAAGGTGTGCTGATGTGGGTTTGGTGAGTGAAATGTCTGTGATAAGCCATTTACGCGTATCTCTTTGAGCGCCTAAATAGCCGGGAAGTGAGCCGAAAATCTCTTGCTCGGGTACCTCTATGTCTTTTTCATAGAAGTCCATCTGGATATATACCTGGTATTCGGCATTATAAATTGTTCCTTGAAAAGGTTTATTTGTTTGGGCAGAAGCGAAAAACGGTAAGAAAGCGGACAATATAATGAAAAGAATATTCTTTGTATTCATAACTTATTGATTTATGTGGAGATAGAAAATATACACGATGCGATCGTTATTTGAAATATTACAAAGGTAATTGTTCTTGATAAGAAATCAAACTGTTTTAGGCTTTTATAGCGTTTAAAGTTGTGGATTTAGGATTTTTATATTATCTTTGCCCCATCTTATAAGTATTGTATGAGGAAGGATAAATTATTTCCCGACTATGTTTTTGAGTCGAGTTGGGAAGTATGCAATAAAGTGGGCGGCATCTACACTGTATTGTCTACGCGAGCAAGAACATTGCAACAAGTAATGAAGGATCGGTTGATCTTCGTGGGGCCAAACTGTTGGGGCAACGAGGCTTGTCCTTATTTCACGGAAGAACGCGGCTTATTTGGTTCGTGGCGCGAGGCGGCTTGTAAGGAAGGTCTATATATTAAGGTGGGCCGATGGGAGATTCCTGGCCGGCCGATAGCTATCCTGGTAGATTTTAATAGCTTCTATTCGCACAAAGACGAGATTTATACACAGATGTGGGAATGGTATGGCGTAGATAGTCTTCACGCTTATGGCGATTATGATGAAGCCTCGATGTTCTCTTATGCAGCGGCTCGAGTGGTGGAGAGTTTTTATTTTCATCACCTTAATTCGCGTCAGCAGGTAGTCTATCACGGCAATGAATGGATGACAGGATTAGGCCTGCTTTATATCAATCGTAAGTTACCGCAGATCGCAACAATATTTACAACCCACGCAACCAGCATCGGGCGGAGTATCGCCGGAAACAATAAGCCGCTTTATGAGTATCTTTCGGTTTATAACGGCGACCAAATGGCTGCCGAACTCAATATGCAAAGCAAACACTCGGTTGAGAAACAAACGGCTCACTATGTAGATTGCTTTACCACGGTGAGTGATATTACGGCTACAGAATGCCGCGAGTTGCTTGACAAACCTGTTGATTTTGTTTTGCCGAATGGTTTTGATAACGATTTTGTTCCGAAAGCATCTGCGTTTACCCGCAAGCGAAAGGCAGCCCGTGTACAATTGCTTCGTGTGGCTAATGCACTGATGGGAACCGATTTGCAGGATGATACGCTGATCGTGTCGACCAGTGGGCGTTATGAATATCGCAATAAAGGTCTCGATGTTTTCATCGAAGCGATGAATCGGTTACGTTCAGATGAGCGACTGAATCGGCACGTGTTGGCTTTCATTGAAGTTCCTGGCTGGGTGGGAGAAGCTCGCCACGACTTGAAAGAAAGGCTTCGGTCAGGTAAGGGAACGGTCACACCGTTACCCGATCCGACTCTTACACATTGGCTCCGCGATATGAATAATGACAAGGTAATGGGAGCTTTGAAATACTTCGGTATACATAATGTGCAGGAAGATCGTGTGAAAGTGATTTTCGTTCCGTGTTATCTCACGGGCAATGACGGTATTATCGATCTACCTTATTATGATGTCGTGTTGGGCAACGACTTGTGTATTTATCCCTCGTATTACGAACCTTGGGGGTATACTCCGTTAGAATCGATTGCTTTCAAAGTGCCGTGTATCACGACTGACTTATCCGGGTTCGGTCTTTGGGTTAATGAAGTGAAAGGCGGAAAGAGTATGATTGACGACGGTGTAGCAGTGGTTCATCGGACAGATTATAATTACTCGGAAGTGGCCGACGCAATTAAAGATGTGGTGATAGCCTATGCCGCTGGCGATGAAGCGAGTATCAAACAGGCTCGTTCTAATGCAGACCGATTGTCAAAGAGAGCGCTTTGGAGTGCTTTCATCAAGTATTATAAAGATGCTTACGACTGTGCCTTGCGGAAAGCAGATGCAAGAAAGAAAACAATGATAATAAAATAGTAAATATAGATTTTATGAAGATTAAAGCAGATTATGCGAATGCTCCTCAGTGGAAAGAACTGACCATTAAGTCAAGATTGCCGGAGCAGTTGAAATGTTTAGACGAGTTAGCCCATAATATGTGGTGGGCGTGGAATTATGAAGCCTGCAATTTATGGAAGAGTTTGGACGAAGAGCTTTATGAACAAGTGGGGTACAATCCCGTGATGCTGCTCGAACGACTGAGCTATGAGCGCAAAGAAACCATCGTCAAGAATAAGACGATTATGAAAAAGGTGAAGGACGTCTATGCAATGTTCCGTACTTATATGGACGTGAAGCCTAACTACAAGCGCCCATCTGTGGCTTACTTCTGTATGGAGTACGGGCTCAATCAGGTATTGAAGATTTATTCCGGAGGCTTGGGAATGCTTGCCGGCGACTATTTGAAAGAGGCTTCAGACAGCAATGTGGATATGTGTGCCGTGGGATTTCTTTATAGATATGGCTATTTCAAGCAGTCGTTGAGTATAGACGGACAGCAGATTGCCAACTATGAAGCGCAGAATTTCAATTCGCTTCCCATTGAGCGTCAGCTTGATGAGAATGGAAATCCGATTGTAATTGATGTTCCTTATATGAACTATCAAGTGCACGCGTATGTCTGGCGGGTGAATGTGGGCCGCATTAAACTCTATCTTCTCGATACGGATAACGAAATGAACTCCGAATTCGACAAGCCAATCACCCACTCGCTTTATGGTGGCGACTGGGAGAATCGGCTCAAGCAAGAAATCCTGTTGGGTATCGGTGGTATCCTTATGTTGAAGAAACTCGGCATACAGAAGCAAATTTATCATTGCAACGAAGGTCACGCTGCGCTCTGTAACTTGCAACGGCTCTGCGATTATGTAGACGACGGACTCACCTTCAATCAAGCAATGGAACTTGTACGCGCCTCTTCACTCTACACCGTTCATACGCCGGTGCCTGCCGGTCATGACTATTTCGATGAGGCACTTTTCGGCAAATATATGGGTGGCTATTCCGAGAAGCTCGGCATCTCGTGGGATGAATTCATTGGGATGGGCCGCGAGAATCCCGACGATCATAACGAGAAGTTCTGTCTCTCCACCTTCGCCTGCAACACGTGTCAGGAAGTTAACGGAGTAAGCAAGCTCCACGGATGGGTCAGCCAGAAGATGTTCGCCCCCATCTGGAAAGGATATTATCCCGAAGAAAACCACGTGGGTTATGTTACCAACGGTGTACACCTACCAACCTGGACCGCTACCGAGTGGCGCAAACTCTACGCCCAATACTTCGATACTTCGTTTATGAGCGACCAAAGTAATGAAACGATTTGGCACGCTATTTACAATGTGCCCGACAACGAGATCTGGGATACGCGTATGGCGTTGAAAAAGAAGCTCGTAAACTATATCCGCGAGAAATTCACACAAACGTGGTTGAAGAATCAAGGCGATCCCTCGCGTGTGGTTTCGCTGCTCGAACGCATCAATCCCAATGCGCTGATGATAGGCTTCTGTCGTCGTTTCGCCACTTATAAGCGCGCCCATCTACTTTTTACCGATCTCGAACGTCTTTCGCGCATCGTCAACAACCCCGAGCGTCCTGTATTGTTCTTCTTCTCGGGCAAGGCGCATCCTGCCGATGGAGCCGGTCAAGGACTTATTCAGAAGATATTCGAGATCAGTCAGCGGCCCGAATTCCTCGGTAAGATAATCTTCCTTGAAGATTATGATATGCAGTTGGCACGCCGTCTTGTGTCGGGTGTCGATATTTGGATGAATACCCCCACGCGTCCGCTCGAAGCATCGGGAACATCGGGTGAGAAGGCTGAGATGAATGGTGTTGTCAATCTCTCGGTTCTCGATGGATGGTGGGTAGAAGGCTATCGCAAAGATGCTGGCTGGGCACTTCCGCAAGAGCGAACATACTCTAATCAAGGCTATCAAGACCAGCTTGATGCGGCTACCATTTATGGATTGCTCGAAAACGACATCATCCCGCTCTATTACGGTAAGAATAAGAAAGGTTACAGCGAGGGGTGGATCAAAGTTATCAAGAACTCCATCGCCACCATCGCGCCCCATTACACGATGAAGCGACAACTCGATGACTATTACGACAAGTTCTATATTAAGGAAGCGAAACGTTTTGCCAAGCTCACGGCCGATGATAACCGGCTGGCTAAGGACATTGCTTTGTGGAAAGAAACTGTGGCCGAGCGTTGGGATGCCATCCACGTGGTATCGAAAGAAGACTGCTGCCTGGCCGAAGGCGGCGAAACAGGTGTGACATACACGATTAAATATGTGATAGACGAGCAAGGATTGAATGATGCCATCGGGCTCGAACTCATTGTCCTGAAAAACGATCAGAGTGGTGACGATCACGAGTTGTACACCGCTTGTCCGTTCCGCAAGGTGGCACAAGATGGTAATCTCTATACTTTCGAGGCCGACATTGAACCCGACGATGCCGGTGCATTCAAGTATTGTGTGCGAATGTTCCCGAAAAATGAGGCGTTACCCCATCGTCAAGATTTCTGTTATGTGAAGTGGCTCGACTAATCCTTTTGTATTTTTTATTATAACAAGCGCGTGTGTCTGAATATCAGTTTTGGCACACGCACTTCTGTTTTTTATTTGGATAGGTTAGGAGAGTATTGGTGAAAGGGAATACTATAAATAACGCGAGTTTGGGATAAGCATTTTCTTATACGATACATCGTCCGTCTTACCCCACGAGTGGGGAAAGTTCCGTCTGAGCCTGTCTGTTACGTTTCTTCCTCATTCACAGAATATAAGTTTATTCCGAACTCGTGTCAGAAATATTTAGTTGGGAAGATTAAGGAGAAAGATCAGGGAGTAACAAAAAAATAGAAATCGTTTGATTTTTACAGCCTTTTTCCGTACATTTGCAGCAGTAAAACTAAGAATGAAGATGAAATCATCGCTAAGATACTTATTTGTTATAGTAGCTTTTTTATTGGAATGCGTTACTTTTGCACAGAGCACAAAGTGGCGGGATATATATAAGGTGAAGAAAAAAGATACGATTTTCAGTATAGCTAAGCAGTATGGACTTACAGTTCCTGAACTGATGGATGCAAATCCTGATATGAAAAAAGCTGGCTATGAACTGAAAAAAGATGATTATGTCTTCATTCCCTATGTTGAGGCGAATGTAAAGCCGAAAACGACAGGGAAATCAGTCGTGCGTACAGATATCCGTACACGAGCTATCAGAGTTGGTGTGATGTTACCTCTGCACAATGCGGATGGTGATGGGCGCCGGATGGTGGAATATTATCGTGGTGTATTGATGGCGTGTGATAGTTTGAAACGTAAAGGAATTTCGACGGATGTATATGCTTGGAATGTAGCTGTAGATACGGATATCCGTACGATTTTGATGGATAAGAAAACAAAAGATTGTGATTTAATCTTTGGTCCGCTTTATACTTCTCAAGTGCAGTCTCTGAGTACTTTTTGTAAGACGAATGGAATTAAATTAGTGATCCCTTTTTCTATTTCGGGTGATATCGTGGCGCATAATCCGCAAGTTTTTCAAGTGTACCAGTCAACTGATATGCTCAATACAATGGCGATCAATGCATTTTTATCTCGCTTTTCAAAACATCATCCCGTTTTTATTGACTGTAACGATCCGGAAAGTTCGAAAGGAACTTTTACCTCAGGATTGCGTAATCAATTGGATCGACGAGGTGTGAAATATAGTATTACGAATTTACGATCGAGCGAGGAAAACTTTTCTAAGGCTTTTAGTCGTGTGCAGCCGAATGTTGTAATCTTGAATACGGCTCGTTCGCCTGAATTAAATGTTGCTATTGCCAAGATTAACGGACTTACAGTGAATGTGCCGGGCGTGGTAGTATCGTTATTCGGATATACAGAATGGCTGATGTATACGAAATATAATCTCAATAATTTCTTTAAGTTCGACACCTATATTCCCACAACTTTCTATTATAATCCATTATCGGCAGCTACACGTAATTTGGAAAACAGTTATCGTCGTTGGTTTGGCACGGAGATGTTGTATGCCTTGCCGCATTTCGCTATTATAGGATATGATCAAGCACAGTTCTTTTTGCAGGGACTTCACCGATACGGCACTGCATTTAATGGATTGAAAGGCGAGAACGTATATCGAGCACTTCAATCGCCGATGAATTTCAAGCGAGTGGGAACAGCGGGCGGAATGCAGAATAGCCATTTTATGTTGATTCATTATACATATAATCATACGATCGAGTCAATAACCTATTAAAATGCGTAAATTTATCCTCTTTTTAGGTCTTATCTGTACTTTCAATGCGGTTGCACAAGTTGGGCAACATCGCAATGATTTCTCCATTGGATTTAATGGCGGATATGTGTTGAGCTCGGTATCATTCAGTCCGTCTGTTCCACAAAAAATGCATGGGGGTGTTACAGGTGGTTTATCGCTGCGATATGTATGTGAGAAATATTTCAATACAGTATGCTCCATTTATGCAGAAGTGAATTATGCGTCTCTTGGGTGGAGAGATAAGATCCAGGATGTAAATAATGCTCCTGTAATCAATGAAATTACAGGAGAAGCTGAAGCTTACAGTCGTACGATTAACTATATTCAAGTGCCGATAATGGCCCATTTAGCTTGGGGAAAAGAGTCTCGTGGAGTACAATTCTTTATCAATCTCGGTCCGCAGTTCGGGATTTATCTGAACGAATCTACGAAAATGAATTTCGATTTTGAGAAGCGTAATCGAACAGCTCGTTCGAGTTCGATTGTTGCCCAAGACACGATGACCGTTGAGAAAAAGTTCGATTATGGAATTGCTGCGGGCATCGGATTGGAATACACTGTGCCCCGTATTGGACATTTCTTAGTGGAAGGACGATATTATTATGGGCTTGGAAATATTTATGGGGACAGTAAGCGCGACTATTTCGGCCGTTCTAACTTCGGTAATATTATTTTGAAAATGACTTATCTTTTTGACATAACTAAAACCAAAAAATAATAACTATGTTTGAAAATCAACCTAAGGGCCTGTTTGCATTGGCGTTAGCCAACACAGGCGAGCGTTTCGGGTATTACACAATGATCGCAATCTTCGTCTTATTCTTGAAAGCGAATTTTGGGTTCTCACCTGCTGTTGCCGGTAACATTTATGCCGTATTTCTATCGTTGGTCTATTTTCTTCCGTTTGTCGGCGGTATATTAGCTGATAAATTTGGCTACGGTAAGATGGTTACTGGGGGTATCATTGTGATGTTTGTCGGTTACTTGATGTTAGCTTTACCATTAGGAGCAAATACGGTTGCTATTATTGCAATGGGGGCTGCGCTTCTGATGATCTCAGTGGGAACCGGATTATTTAAAGGCAATCTGCAAGTAATGGTAGGCAACCTTTACGATTCGCCAGAATATGCCGGTAAGCGTGATTCCGCCTTTTCCATTTTCTATATGGCTATTAACATCGGTGCATTATTTGCTCCTAGTACAGCTGTCGGTATAATGAATTATGTCCAGCATCATTTTGGTGTGAGTGTAAATGATTCTTATCATTTTGCATTTGGAATTGCTTGTATCTCGCTGATTGTCTCTATTTTGATTTATTATACTTGTCGTCGTACTTTTAAACACGTCGAAGGTTCTGTGGCTCAAATTGCTAAGGCTGATACGAATGTAGCCGAGCTGAGTCCCAAAGAGACTAAGGAACGTATTACGGCTCTTGTATTGGTCTTTGCCGTAGTCATATTCTTTTGGATGGCATTTCATCAGAATGGGCTCACATTGACGCTCTTTGCAGATGAGTTTGTGGCTAAGAGTGCAACAGGTTTCGATAGTATGTTCTTTGATGTAATCAACCTTGTTTTGACTGTATTTATAGTGTATGGACTTTTCTCGGCATTCCAATCTAAGACTTCGCGTGCTAAGCTGATATCTTCGTTGGTAGTTATCCTGGCTGTTTGCGGATTGATTTACAAATATATGACACTCCCTGAGACAACGGATCTTGCTGCTCCGATTTTCCAACAGTTCAATCCGTTTTTTGTTGTAGCTTTAACACCGGTTTCAATGGCTATTTTCAGTTGGTTGGGTAGGACCGGTAAGGAACCCTCTGCACCACGCAAGATTGCTTACGGAATGATGGTGGCAGCAATGGGATTCGTCATTATGACAATCGGTTCTATCGGATTGCCTTCACCCACGGGACAGGCTGCGGCTACGGCAGTTGGAACAGCGACATTCGTTTCGCCAAACTGGCTTATCTCTACTTACTTAGTACTCACTTTCGGTGAATTATTGCTATCTCCGATGGGTATTAGTTTTGTTAGCAAGGTTGCTCCTCCGAAATATAAAGGAATGATGATGGGAGGGTGGTTTGTTGCTACGGCTATCGGTAATTATCTTACCAGTATTCCAGCGTTGTTATGGGGCGATGCGTCGCTTTATATTGTTTGGGGATTACTTATCGGTCTTTGTTTCCTCGCTGCTATCTTTATGTTCATTATAATGAAGCGTTTAGAAAAAGTTTGCTGATTTGATTTAATCGACACAAAAAGTTGATATACTAATACACCCGAGTGTGAAAAGTAGCACACTCGGGCGTTTTTTATTACTTTCTGATGTAAGGAGAGATGGATATAATACGAGGCAACTAATAAATCTTAATGGGATGAGATTTTCAGCTGTTTTATGGCAATGTTCGTAAAATATTGGCTACTTTTGCGTATTAAGTGATGGCCATTTATAATACTATTCAGATGAATCTGAGGATATTCATCGTGATGACGATGTGTTTTGTTGCGATTTCGGCTTGCACACTTTCCGATAAAGAAAGAGTGGATAAGGTGAATGAGGAGGCGTATGCCTGCCATTATCGTAGTTTGGAGGCGACGGAGAAGAATGCCTTTTTGGCCTTATCATTGGCGACAAATTATGGGGCGGGTAAGGCCGAAGCGTATAACAATTTGGCGTTTGTGAGCATTGTTCGAATGGACTTCCCGAAAGCATACAAACAATTGGACCAAATAGAGTCGGTGACCGACAATCAAGTGGAGCTTCTTATTGCTGATATACAATATATGCGATTGTGTCAACGACAATCTAAGAACAAAGAATTTTATGATTATCGTGAAAGTGCGATACGTCGTATGCGCCGTATCAAGGAAGAAGAAAGTACTTTGACTGAACATCAGCGAACTCGATTGATTTATGCTAGAAGTGAATATCAGATTGTTGTGTCTACGTATTTTTATTATGTAGGACTCAAAGATCTTTCTATTAATGCGATGGAAGTCATTAACCCGAATGGGGAGATGAAAAGGGATACGGCTCAGTTATTGAACTACTGGTATAATATGGGGACAGGTAGTATGTTTCCCAAAGGGACCCAAGAGCAGGTCGACCAGACAGAATATGAATATTTGTTCAAGTGTTATCAGGTAGCCGATCAGAACGATTATCCCTTTTGGAAAGCACAGGCTTTACAGGCCATCAGTGAGCATTTGCAGTTGTCGGAGACACAACAGAGATTAATACGTGATAATCAGGCTAGTATTAATCACATCAATATCGACCATATGCCGGATACGCTGTTGGCCGGAAACTTAGCCCAGAGAGCTGTAAATCTTTTTATGAAATTCGGCGATGTTTACCAAACAGCAGGCGCGTATCGTACACTGGCCGAATGTTATTGGGGTATTAAAGACTATCATTCGGCATTGATTTGTCTGAAAGATGCACTTACCAAAAATCCGAAAATATATCGGGCCCCTGATCTTGTGGCTTCTCTTCGGGAACAACTTTGTTTGGTTTATTCTGCAATCAACCAAAAATCTAACAGTGATTATAACCGAAATCTATATTTGGATTTGCAGGAGCAGACCCGTCAAGACCGCCAATTGGAGGCACGTGCGGGCCAATTGAATCGTTCTTCCGATCAGCTCAATCTGATGATAATGGCTGTATTAGTAATGATTATAGCCGTGTGTGTGTTGTTGGTGGTTTTTGACAGAATGCGGAAGCGCAATGTTCAGAAGAACCCTATTGATGCTCTGCTCGAACCACTGCGCGAATGGAAATATAAGAATGAACTGACGGCTCGGTTGAATAAAGAACGATATGAAGTTATCAACGAAGAAATACGGTTAGGAAAGATACACGTACAAAGCAATAAGAAACGAAACTTGGAACAAAGGGCAAGAGTCTCGCTCGTGACGAGTATCACGCCATTTATCGATCGGATGATCAACGAAGTATATCAACTCTCCGTGAAAGACGAGTCGGAAAGAAGGCGAGCGGAGCGTTACGAATATATTGCTGAACTGACGGATAAGATCAACGATTATAATGATGTGTTGACACAATGGATTCAGATGCGACAGGGAGAGCTCAATCTGCATATCGAGAGTTTTACACTGCAATCTTTATTCGATATTGTGCAGAAAGGACGGATGGGATTTCAGCTGAAAGGTATAGAGCTCGCAGTCGAACCGACGACAGCTGTGGTGAAAGCTGATAAAGTGTTAACGCTTTTTATGATCAATACCATTGCTGACAATGCCCGCAAATTTACTCCCATAGGTGGTACGGTCAGGATCTATGCTAATGAAAGAGAAGATAGTGTAGAAATCTGTATTGAGGATAACGGTCAGGGAATGAGTGACAGACAGCAAGCTAATATCTTCAATCACAAGAGTATCATAGATGAAAAGGGAGCGGCTGACGGTCTCAATGCAAAAGGTACAGACAATCAACCGTCGCATGGGTTCGGACTGATGAACTGTAAAGGAATTATTGACAAATATCACAAGATCAGCAGTATCTTTTCCGTTTGTAAGATATCGGTTGATAGTAAGGTCGGCAAAGGAAGTTGCTTTTCCTTCTGTTTACCGAGAGGAATTATCAGATTTGTGTTGGCGTTGATAATGATTGGATGTTCTATGCCTATGACCTCTTATGCCCGATTCGGTAAAAAGAAAGTCAACGTTGCCGAGAATATGCGCCGCTCGATATCCGATTCCTACGAACTCAAACAGGCTGCACGTTATGCTGACAGTGCTTACTTCTGCAATATCAACGGAACCTATGCCCGGACATTTGTTTTTGCAGACAGCAGTCTATGTTATCTGAATAAGTATTATATCAAGCAGTATCCGAAAGGTAAAGATTTGATGGTGCCCTATTGTTCCAAATCCACTTTGCCCGCAGAGCTGAAATGGTTTCGTGACAGTCTGCATACCCGCTATGATATTATTCTCGACATTCGCAATGAGTGCGCCGTAGCTGCATTGGCTTTGCACAAGTGGGATGTGTATAGATATAATAATAAAGTGTATACACAACTGTTCCGTGAGACGTCGGCTGATAACAATCTTGCCAATTATGTGCGAGTAATGCAACGGTCGGAGAATAGCAAGACCGTGGCCATAATAATCCTTGTGTTGCTTTTGTGTACGATCTTTCCTGCTTATTATTTCCTTTATTACCGGCACCAACTTTATTATCGTTTCTGTGTCGACCGAATTTACAAAATCAATGAGATCCTGCTCAGCGAAGACACACCGCAAGATAAACTGTTAAAGATAGACAAGACGTGGAATGACAAGAATTTATCGGAAACAGTTAAGCAACCTGCTTTAGTGTCTATCGTCAAAGAGATAGAAAAAGCGTTGAAACAGGAGATACAGGTGCAGAAGATACAAGACCAACACATTGAATCGGCCGAAGATGAACTGCACCGTACTGACTTGGAGAACGATAATCTGTACATCTGTAATAACGTGTTGGATAATTGTCTGAGTACTTTAAAGCACGAGACGATGTATTATCCCTCGCGTATCCGTCAGTTGGTAGACAGTCAGGGACAAGATATCCAAACCCTCCGAGAAGTCGTTGAGTATTACAAAGACTTGTATTCCGTTTTAAGTGCGCAGGCCTCGCGCCAGCTTTCATTGGTCAGCCGGCAATGCCAGTCGGTGGAACTTCCTTCGATTTGTGCCTATCCCCTTCTCGGCGATAGAGATATGATAGAATACCTTTTCGATATTTTGAAAAAGCAAAACAAGGGGAAGCCGTTCTCTATTTCCGGTAAGACGAAAGGCGATATCTATGTGGTTATCAGTGTGAATATGACCGAACTCAGACTTACCGATGAGCAATGTAATCGGCTGTTTACGCCGTTGACTGTTAGCATACAATTCTTGCTCTGCCGACAAATTGTGCGCGACATCGGCGAGCAGACCAATGCGCGTGGTTGCGGAATGACGGCTACACGATCTGAGAGCGGGAGCACCGTTATAGATGTCACATTGGCACGAGCACGACAACGTACAAATATATAAAAAACAAGAAAACTCGAAAGAAACTTAAAAGACAAGATATGGATAACTTCAAAGTAATTATCGTAGAAGATGTACCCTTAGAATTGAAGGGGACAGAGGGTATTTTTCGCAACGAAATACCAGAGGCAACTATCATTGGAACCGCCGAAAGCGAGATAACCTATTGGAAACAGATCAAACAACAATTACCCGATCTTGTGCTGTTAGACTTAGGATTGGGAGGTTCTACCACCGTTGGCGTAGAAATCTGCCGTCAAACCAAAGAGACTTATCCCGAGGTAAAAGTCTTGATTTTCACCGGAGAGATTCTCAATGAGAAGTTATGGGTGGATGTTTTAGACGCAGGATGCGACGGAATCATCCTTAAAAGCGGAGAGCTTCTCACGCGTAGTGATGTAGCCAGTGTGATGAGCGGTAAACGGATGGTGTTTAACGAACCGATTCTTAAAAAGATTGTAGAGCGTTTCAAATACAGTGTCTGTAACCGACTGATGCGGCAAGAAGCGCTTATCAATTATGAAATCGACGAATACGATGAACGTTTCTTGCGCCATTTGGCTTTGGGGTACACGAAAGAGCAGATTACGAACCTTCGGAAGATGCCTTTCGGGGTGAAGAGTCTTGAAAAGCGGCAGAATGAGCTGGTACAAAGGCTCTTCCCAGGCGGAAACGGAGGTGTAGGTGTCAATGCTACTCGATTGGCCGTGCGCGCCTTAGAACTTCGCATCCTCGATATAGACAACTTACTCCCCGACGATGATTGATCGCAGATGAACAAAAACAAAATATTCCCGGTATTGGCCCTCATTCTCGGAATTGCGGAGATCGTACTGATTCTGTCATCGTGGCTTGCTACGGCAGCAGAACCCGAGCTCACGATACGTTCACTGTTGAGCAGTGAGGGGGTACGATGGTTCTTTTCACATTTCACGGAAAGTTTGGCTTCGCCCTTTCTGGTATGGCTCTTGCTGTCGAGCATCGCCTACGGTGTCTTGCGGCATAGCGGATTGCTCAAAGCTGTCCGGTCGCCTCACGGACTCGACTATCCTAAACGCTTTGCCTTGCGAATCGTGATATTTGAATTGGTCTTGTTCACCAGTACCATTCTGGCGTTGACAATTGCTCCGCACGCTGTGCTGTTGAGCATTACGGGCGAATTGTTCCCGAGCAGTTTCTCGAATAGCATCGTTCCCCTCATCTGCTTCATCGTGTGCGTGTGTTCTGCCAGTTACGGAGTAATGAGTGGAAGCCTCCGCTCGTTGCAAGCCTTATTTTATAGTCTTACCATTGGCGTAACCTATACGAAGTCTCTGTGGTTTCTTTATATCTTGGCCGTCCAGCTGTACAATTCTGTTATTTTTGTATTCAGGCTTTGAACATCCTCTAAGGGGAGACTGATGAATGATTAGGGATGAACGTTTATTTGTTCATCCCTAATCGTTTACCATTATAGAAACTTCTTGACGTGAGTTCGAGATAAGCATTTTCTTATACGAAACATCATACGTTACCCCAATTCGAGATAAGAAAGTTGTTTTTCTGTCGGCGGAATAAACTTTTCCGTTTTTCGATTCTCAATCTGCGGAAACCGGTCGAAAAATACTTTTTTTCTCTGTTTCCACTTGGAATTGTTCATAAATCTTTGTTTTTCTTCTAATTCCATCGGAAACAGCAAATAAATTTAAATATATTTACACTTTCTAAATGGAAAGAAGAAATTTATTTTTGTTTATTTGCACTTCCCAATGGAAAGAGAGAATATATCTTATTTATTAACGCTTCCTTGTCGTCTTGAGAAGATTTCTTTTTCTTTATTTTCGATGAATTGAGCCGCTTTCTCACAAAAAGCTCTTCTCTTTCCATTTGCAGATAAATGATAGAGTCGCTTTTCGGTTACTTTTTTATCCCGAATTGGCATATGCATTTTACCCCACGAGTGATGTAAAAGTGCTGTCTTACCTGTTTGTTATGTCCTTTCTTCACTCACAGAATACAAGTGTATTTGAAAGGATGAACAAATAAACGTTCATCCCTAATCAGTCATCTCTAATCCCTCATTAATCCAAGCATAGATAGATGAATGATGGTGCCGGGTGACAGGTATACGACCAATGCCCCATACGTATACGACTGTACGGGTACTGGTCGTATACTTGTCAACGATGCTGTGGAACGCAAACTTTTACCAATACAACAACAAATATATGGAGAATTTTAATTAATTTTGCAACCGTAATTCGTTAACGGGATCTGAAAAGGTCCACAATGTAAATCATTTTTTGAGAAAAGTTATGCAAAAACGATTGTTTTCTTTGGCCGTATTATTGATATGTTTGGTTGTGACGGCAATGGGGCAGGTCACGACATCCGGCATCAGCGGCAAGGTCGTGTCGGGCGGCGAACCCGCAGTGGGGGCTACCATTACGGCTACGCATCAGCCTTCGGGCACAGTGTATCGGGCCATCACGAATGTAGATGGGCGTTACACCATTCAAGGTATGCGTGTGGGCGGTCCGTATAGGGTAGAACTCTCTTATATCGGGCATAAGACCAAAACATTCACTGAGGTGATGTTGCGCTTGGGTGAGACGCAGAATCTGTCGTGCAAGATGGAGGAAGACGCGCACGAGTTGCAAGAATTTGTGGTAACGGGCAAACGTGGATTGAACGCGACGAAGACCGGGGCTGCGCAAAGTATTGACGCCGCGGCCATCAACAGGATACCCAGCACGACGCACAGTATTGCCGATGTGGCGCGACTGAATCCGCAAATCAGTACGACCAACAACGGGGCAATGTCGTTCGCAGGTATGAACAACCGTTATAACTCTTTTCAAATCGACGGAGCGATGAACAATGATGTATTCGGACTGACAAGCAATGGGTCAAACGGCGGACAGGCTGGTACGCAACCGATCTCGATGGAGACGATCGATCAGATTCAGATCAATGTGGCTCCGTTCGATGTTAGGCAGAGCGGATTCACAGGTGGTGCCATCAATGCCATTACCAAATCGGGAACCAACCGACTGCACGGTAGCGCTTATTATTATGGCTACAACGAGAATCTCATTGGTAAGCATTATCGGATGGTAGATGGAAAATATAGTTCGGCATACAATGATCAGAGCGAATATCAGATGGGGTTCACGATTGGCGGTCCGATTATCAAAAATAAGCTTTTCTTCTTTGCCAATTATGAGAAAGCGAACCAAGAATATCCCAATAATTTCGGCATCGGGTCGGCGGGCTCGTTAGTAGATGCGGCAGAGGCGAAGAAGATTCTCGATTTTGTGAGACAAAAGGCAAAGGAACAAGGCATCGAATATACGGGGGCGTATTCTAACCCCACGAACTATACGAAATCGGATAAGGCGGGACTGAAATTAGACTGGAATATCAACGATTTCAATAAATTTACGGTACGTTGGAGCCTGGTTTCGGCCAAGAAGTTAAATTCAACGGGTGGGCAGAAATCGATCAATGCCGATACGTACAGTTATCCTTTCTCGTCGAAAACTCACACATTCATTGTCGAGTTACAGAGTAGGTTGTCGCCTACGTTGAGCAACGAGGCCCGCGCCTCTTATGTTAGGGTGCGCGACCAGCGTAAACCAGGACAGCCATTCCCGATGATTTCGGTATCGAATGTGGGACCAAATAACGGCGTTGTAAATCTGGGGAACGAACGCTCGTCGATGGCTAACCGCTTGGATCAGGATATTTATACCGTTGAGGATAATCTTACGTGGTATCACGGCAATCATACGTTTATATTCGGTACGCATAACGAGTTTTACAGATTTACCAATCTGTTTATCCAAGACAAATACGGCTCTTATTTCTTCAATACGCCTAATGATTTGTATAACGGTAAAATCTATCGCTATCGCTATGGCGTGGCTAATGTCGATGTGACAGGCGACCCTAATTGGGCACCGAGATTCGGAGCTGGGCAGTTGGGTTTCTATGCACAAGACAAATGGGATGTGACAGATAACTTCCAACTCACTTACGGTCTGCGGATGGATATTCCGTTGCTTTTCGACAAACCCGTGGCCAATAAGCCGTTCAACGATTATGCGAGGACTAAGGGCTGGGATGTACGCACAGATCAGGGCTTGTCGAGTGCTCCTATGTGGAGCCCGCGTGTGGGATTCCGTTGGGACATCAATAACGATCGCCGGTTTATTCTGCGTGGCGGCGTCGGACTCTTCACGGGTAGGATTCCGTTTGTGTGGTTGAGCAATAACTTCACCGGTACCGGTATCCAGCTCTCTACTTACGATACGCGCAGTACGTCTAAACTTAACCTCATTTATGATCCTAACGGACAAAAAGCCAATGCCGAAAAGCTGAAGGCTTCAGGTAACCAGACTTTAAATGTTTTCGATAAGAAGTTTAGGTTCTCGCAGACATTGCGCCTCAACTTAGGGTTCGATTTCAATGTTCTCGGTATCAACTGGACTGCCGAAGGAATCTTTTCTAAAACACTCAACGACATTTATTACAAGAATCTGGCGTATGAACCCACGGGGCAGACGCTGGGGCAGGTAGATCCTTCGTTGTCGTTCGATAACCGGCCGATGTTTAAACGGGTTACCACAGGTCAGCCTTATAGCTATGTCTATGCACTGTATAATACCAACAAAGGTTACACCATTAATCTCTCGCTGAAAGCCGAGAAGCATTTCGATTTCGGACTCGATCTGAGTGCGAGTTATACTTGGACCAAGTCGATGACGATAAATAACGGTTCGTCGTCTGTGGCGCAGAGCAATTGGAACTACAATTACACCTACCGCAATTCCAATGACCCCGAGTTAGGCAACAGTGCATTTAATATCCCTCATATTCTCAAAGCCGCAGCTTTCTATAACATCAGCTATGGTCCGCGCAAGATGTTTACTACGACCATAGGACTCATTTATCAGGCACAGAGCGGCTCACCTTATTCTCTTTATTATTATGGCGATCTCAACGGCGATAGTTCCAATGGAAACGACTTGATGTATATCCCGACCGACGAGCAGATTAATAAAATGAAGTTCTCGCCCGGTAAGAAACGTACCGCCGAGCAGTGTCGCGAAAATTTCAGGCAATGGATTGCTAACGATCCTTATATGAGTAAGCATCGCGGCGAATATTATAAGCGTTATGCCGACAATCTGCCGTTTGAGAATCATTTCGATCTCCACGTAGCCGAGAAGATTAAGATTGGAGCGGGCAAGAACGTGCACGCTTTGGAAATCTCGATGGATATTATGAACATCGGTAACTTGCTGAACAAACGCTGGGGACACACCTTCGGTAATAATTTTGGCAATTACTATTCGCCAGTTGGTTATAACAACGGCGAGTTCCAGTTCGACCACGACGCCGACTATTCTACGTTTACCTACAACGACTTCTATTCGCGTTGGCGCGGACAAATCGGTGTGAAATATACATTCTAAGCCCAATGATCATCGATTTCAATCAAATAGAGGAAGTTCGCATCGACGGCTTTAAAGGCGGTCGGGGCGAACTTCTCACCCGTAATTTTGTCGATGCTTGCAACAAGATTATGTATAGCATACTGAAACCCGGCGCTTCGTCGGGCTTTCATACACACGTGTGTAACTCAGAGATTATCTACATTGTCAGCGGTATTGCAACATTCCATTATGATGATCACGTAGAGACAGCCACAGCGGGGCAAGTGCATTACTGTCCGATGGGGCACAGCCATTATATGGAGAACGATACGACTGAAAACCTTGTCTATTTTGCTGTCGTACCCGAACATCATTAGAAAAAGTAAGAGAAGTTTTAGCACCAATAACAAGCCCGGACTTATATAAGTTCGGGCTTGTTATATCTGTCTCTGTCGCGTCGGAAAATAAAAACTGCTATTGACTTGGATTTGTCAATGGCGGTGTCTATGTTATTTGTCAAATAAATGCAACTGTTAGGCCTGCCATTACGATGCTGACCATCGACATTAGTTTGATGAGAATATTCAGACTTGGACCGCTCGTGTCTTTAAATGGATCACCGACCGTGTCGCCGACGATAGTTGCCTTGTGACACTCGCTTCCTTTTCCTCCGAAATTACCTTCTTCCACCATCTTCTTGGCGTTGTCCCAGGCTCCTCCTGCATTGGCCATAAAAATGGCTAAGGTAAAGCCTGCGGCAAGTCCGCCGACAAGGAGTCCTAAGACTCCGGCAACACCTAAAACAATGCCTATCACAATAGGAATGAGAATGGCTAAGAACGACGGGAAGATCATTTCGCGTTGGGCACTGCGTGTGGAAATTTCTACACAGCGGCTGTAATCAGGTGTGGCTTTTCTTTCGAGGATCCCTGTGATTTCGCGGAACTGGCGCCGCACTTCTTCAACCATAGACCCCGCCGCACGTCCCACGGCTCCCATCGTCAGTCCACAAAACAGGAATGCAGCCATTGCGCCGATAAAAACTCCGATAAGTACCTTGGGATTGATCAGATTGACTTGGAAAAACTCCATAAACTCAGGCATAGAAGCTGTTTCGGGCTGGAATATCTGTCCCATAGCATTGACGAATTGATGACCTGAAGCTGTGGCACGGATCATTGCGATTTTGATTTCTTCAACATATGAAGCCAATAAAGCCAATGCCGTCAATGCTGCCGACCCAATTGCAAATCCTTTTCCTGTTGCTGCGGTAGTATTGCCAAGTGCATCAAGAGCGTCGGTTCTTTTTCTGACGTCTTCTCCTAATTCACTCATCTCGGCATTTCCTCCTGCATTGTCGGCAATCGGTCCGTAGGCATCTGTTGCCAAGGTGATACCTAATGTTGAAAGCATACCGACAGCTGCTATACCGATACCGTAAAGTCCCATACTGATGGAATGGGCGTTCATCGATAAGTCGAATCGGTTGGCGCAAAGGTAGCTGAGCATAATGGCTACAGAAATTGTAAGAACCGGAACGCACGTGCTGATCATACTTGTTCCTATACCTTTAATAATTACTGTTGCAGAACCTGTCTGCGATGCTTCGGCAATCTTCTGCGTCGGTTTATAACTCTGTGATGTGTAATATTCGGTTGCCTGACCGATGATGACACCGGCAATCAGACCGCTGATCACAGAGAAAGATACGCCAAGCCAGTTCTCAATATCAAGGAGATATAATATAATAAAGGTTGCGATAGCGATGAAGCAAGCACTTATGTTGGTGCCGACTCCTAAGGAGTGAAGCAGTTCTTTCATTGTTGCACCTTCTTTCGTGCGAACCAAGAAGATTCCGATCAGCGAAAGAAAGATTCCGACAGCCGCAATAATCATCGGAGCAATGACGGCACGCAATTGCATATCACTGTTGAGTGTGAAAGCCGTGGCGCCCAATGCAGCCGTCGAGAGAATACTTCCGCAATAACTTTCATATAAGTCTGCCCCCATTCCGGCAACATCACCTACATTGTCACCCACATTGTCAGCGATGGTGGCAGGATTTCGAGGATCGTCTTCGGGAATATTGGCTTCTACTTTACCTACAAGGTCGGCACCGACATCTGCAGCTTTCGTATATATTCCGCCACCGACTCGGGCAAACAGAGCTTGTGTGGAAGCACCCATACCGAAAGTAAGCATCGTTGTCGTTATCGTGATCAAGGCTGCATTTTCTCCGTGATATACTAAATTGAGTGCAATAAACCAGCCGGCGATGTCCAATAAACCTAATCCCACGACGACCAGTCCCATAACAGCGCCGCTTCGGAAAGCAATTGTCAGCCCCTTATCCAAACTTTCACGTGCGGCATTTGCTGTCCGTCCGGATGCATAGGTCGCGGTTTTCATTCCAAAGAATCCTGCCAGTCCGCTAAAAAAACCACCGGTCAGGAAAGCGAATGGTACCCACGGATTCTGTACTTTCAGTACATAGGCCATAAATGCAAATATCAACGCCAATACGATAAAGACAATCAGCACGACTCGATATTGCTGTTTCAGGTAAGCCATCGCGCCCTTGCGCACATACTCGGCAATCTCTCGCATACGGGGAGTACCCTCATCCGCTTTCATCATTTTACTGAAAAAATAGTATGCCACACATAAGGCAACTATTGAGGCTACGGGAACGAGCCAAAAAACAAAAGGAATACCGTTCATAGTTATAGTTTTTTAGTTTCTAAGTTTTTAGTCTTTAAGTTTTGGATTTCTAAGTTTTTGCTAATAGTCAGCATCCAGTTCCTTACAATTTTACTACCTACTCCTTTACTATTTAACTTAACGTAAGTTCGATGAATTTATCAATGTATGGGCCATTGTGTTTCAAAAACATCAGCGTCGACGGTATCGGAGTAGCAATATTTGCCGCTGTTTCGTTGCGTTGTTTATCGTAACCCGGTTACTACGTTTGTCGTAACTCCGTTGCTGTGATTGCCGTAACTCTGTTGCGGCTTTGACAGTTGTTTAGAAGAGAGTTTGCATCGAACTCACGTTAAAATCTGAAGCTCACTTGTATATCTAAGAGGCTATAATTGCTTTTGTTACGACTCCGGTCGTTGACAAAAGCATACTCGCCGCTGATTTCAACATTCTTACCGAACTCGTAATCCATTCCAATTTCATAAAAAGTTTTAGCTTTCGACCAGTCGCCCGTGGGACGATACCAATCATAGCGTGCCTTGACGTGCCATTGTTTCTTGCTAATCGGTATGATGACCAAGGCATAATAGCCATCAGCCTTGTCGCCGTTGGTCGAGAGCGAACAGTCTTTGGCCTCTGCACCGTCAGTTTTTGTCAGTGCTGTTTTGAAAGCACTGCCCGTGCTATGAATATATTCTGTGCGGAAAGCATAGTCTGATTCTGTCTTATATTCGGCACTGATTGCATATCTATGCTGACTCAGACTGCGTATGCCACTCTTTGGTGTACTCGTTTGCTTATCTGTCCAAGTTCCTTTGCGAGCATAAGAACCCTCTAAGCCGAAGACGCCGAGCCGCATTCCTTTGACGGGCATTGCCCAGATTCCGCCGACAATGGTCTTGCGTTGATCCACATCTTTCACGTTGATACCTTGTCCATTGAACACGCCTACCTGATAATGCAGTAGATTCCGTCCACTACTGTTCTTCAAGAAATCACCTTGTAATTGCACACCGATATCGCGTCCGTTAGATGGGTGTTCACCCGACCGATCAGAGAACCCCGCTAACTTTGATACATTCTGGCTGTAACTCATAAATCCTTGATCCAGTGGATGCATTGGATTCTCGAATGTGAACGGCAACTTAAACTGACCGACTTTCACCCGAAAAGTTCCGTATCTTTGCCATTCTGCAAACAGGTCTACCAGTCTTGGTGAACTCCCCAAAGTGGATGTATTGCCATTGAACTGGATTTGTGCTTTCCAATAAAAGTCATTCAATATTCGCCCGTCGAGTGCTACGCGCGCCAGTCGTAGGTTGAACGAGTTAGTTTTGGCGCCATCGGCACCTATGTATTGATATTGTACGATGCCATAGCCCGACAGTTTCACGTTGTTCACCCACGCCGTTGTTGGCTGTGCGCTTATCGGGAGAGTCATCAAGGTCAATAGTGCCAAGACTGTTTTCTTTTTCATACGGTATTTTGTCTATGTGTTAGTTAGTATTTCGTCTGCAAACATACACAAAAATATTGAAAGAGAATCGAATCCGATCACTTTTTTCTCTTTACTCCCTTTACCGATGCTCTAAAAGTACTACATTCTCCACGTGAGGAGTATGGGGGAACATATCAACGGGTTGAACTTCCGTTATATGATAGGCGACATCGAGAAGGGCAAGATCGCGTGCTTGTGTTGCGGGGTTACAACTCACATAGACGATGCGGTCGGGGGCAGCCGTGAGGATAGTTTCGACAACGTCTGGGTGCATTCCGGCACGTGGCGGATCGGTGATAATCACGTCAGGCCGACCGTTGGTTGCGATAAAATTGGCGGTGAGAATATCTTTCATATCACCTGCATAAAAGCGCGTATTGGGAATATTGTTGATTTCACTGTTCACTTTGGCGTCAAGAATTGCTTCAGGAACATATTCTATTCCGATTACTTGGTGAGCGCCACGAGCGATGAAATTAGCGATGGTTCCAGTGCCGGTGTAGAGATCATAGACTGTTTCGCGTCCTGTGAGATGGGCAAACTCGCGGACTACGGCGTAAAGATGAAAGGCTTGTTCGGTATTGGTTTGATAGAAACTCTTAGGGCCCACTTTGAACCGGAGACCTTCCATCGTTTCAAAGATATGGTCGTTACCTTGAAAAACGTGTATAGGTAGGTCGTTGAATGTATCGTTGCATTTCTGATTGTCTACGTAGAGGAGCGATGATATTTGTGGAAAAGTATTGGCTAGCGACTGTAAGAGTTTTTTTGAACGTACCTCGTCGTCGGGGTATTCATAATGAAATTGAACAAGAACCATCCACTCGCCCGTATTGCTGTTGCGTATCACGATGTCGCGGAGCAGGCCTTTCTGCTCGCGCAGGTTGAAAAATGATATTTCGTTTGTCAGTGCAAAGTCACGGATGTGATTGCGAATTTGATTATGCAAGTCATCCATTAGCCAACATTTCTCGATGGGCAGAATTTTATCGAATGCACCTGTAATATGAAATCCGATGGCGTTCATATTATCAAAAGCCGTACCCGAAGCCACTTGGGCACGTGTGAGCCAACGCTTATTAGAGCAGCCGAATTCTAACTTGTTGCGATATTCTTTCACTTTTACCGAACCCATTATCGGCCGAAACTCGGGGAGTTCTACCTTTCCAATGCGTGTCAGTTGGTCGTAAACTTGCTTTTGCTTGGCCTTTAATTGTTCGTTGTAGGGCAGGTGTTGCCATTTGCATCCGCCACAGATGCCGAAATGCCCGCACATCGGTGTCTGACGGATGTTGCTCTGCTTGATGAAACGCACTATTTCGGCCTCGCAGTAGTGGTGCTTCTTGCGTCGCACTTGTAAGTCGACAACGTCTCCGGGAGCAGCAAACGGTACAAAGACTACCATCTCATCAACGCGAGCGAGCGCCTTGCCTTCGGCGGCGACATCCGTAATCGTAATATTTTCGAGGAGGGGTAGGGGCTTCTTCTTTCTTGTCATAATGCTTAAATTTGCGTGCAAAGGTAATCATTTCCGAAAAAATATCCATACCTTTGCACTCCTGAAAACAGATGAATGGAATGAAGATTAAGTATTTATTGGTTTTATGTTTTATACTTGTCGGTCTCTCTGCCAGTGCACAGTTGCGGATGCCGAAGATAGCCTTACCCGACTTTGTCAAACGTTATGCCGACTCACTCGCAGTGGCAGGACATCGTTTAGACAGTCAGTCATTTAAAGGGTATCCTTCAAATCGGGCTGCTTTGTTGTTTATGCCGGCAACGTTTTATCATTCTCCCGCAGCCCGATTCCTGCGTTTTACCGCTGCTGACGAGCTACAGAGTACTTATGATGAGACGATAGACAGGACCTTGATGAATATCTATCTCAATCGGCCCGACCTCATTACAATTGATGAAACGACACTCGCTCAGATAGGTCCGGCTATTATGCCCAAATCAACAACACTTAAGCCCGCGACGGATATTATCGATAAGGTGGCTCCAACACCTGCCGAGCCGATTATCTCACCGGCGGACATTGTAGTGAAGAAGCCCGATTTTTGGACTTTCAACGGTGATTATTATCTGCAATTCCTACAAAACTACGTCTCTAACAATTGGTATAAAGGCGGCGAAAGCAATTATTCGATGGTAGGTAGCGTGACCTTTCAGGCCAACTATAACAATAAGCAGAAAGTGAAATGGGATAATAAATTAGAATTAAAGTTAGGTTATCAGACTACGCGTGGTGACACTATTCATCGTTACAAGTCATCAGAAGATCTTATCAGGTATACTGGCAAACTTGGGCTTCAGGCCAGTAAGAAATGGTATTACACTTTGCAGTTGATTGCGAGCACACAGTTCACACATGGATTCAAGAATAACGACTCGCGGATTTACTCGGATTTTATGTCGCCTTTTAATCTGAATATGTCGCTCGGTATGGATTATAATGTAGATTGGTTTAAAAACAGACTGAAAGGCACGGTGCATATTGCCCCTTTGGCTGGCAACTTCCGCTATGTTCGGATTCTTGATTTATCTCCGCGTTATGGTCTCGATAGCGGTAAGCATACACTGGTAGATTACGGTTCCGAATTCACCGTAGATCTGAATTGGAAACTTTCTGAGATGATCAAATGGCGAATGCGACTCTACGGATATACTACCTATCGGCGAGCTGAGTTAGAGTGGGAAAACACCATTGCGTTTCAGTTCAATAAATACATCAGTACCAATCTTTTCATTTATCCCCGTTTTGACGACGGAACGGAGCGAGACGGACATCACGGCTATTGGCAACTCAAAGAATACGCATCGATAGGTTTTGCATATTCGTTTTAGTTTCAGCAGACTTCAGACTGAGATTCTACATCTTTTGTTGATTTGATAGATAAAAGAATGACGAATTGCTTGAATAATATAAGTAATTCGTCATTTTGCATTTATCATTTGTCATTCGTTTTCATCTTAAAATAACGCGAGTTCAGGATAAACATTTTCTTAGACGGAATATCGTCTGTCTTACCCCACGAGTGATATTCAAATGTACCTCACGAGTGGGGTACAGAGATACCCCACTCGTGAGGTAAGAAGTTACTTTCTGAGCCTGTCTATTACGCTCTTCCTCACTCGCAGAATGCAAGTTTATCCCGAACTCGTGTTAAAATAGAAATTAGTCCAGACTGGCAAGTAATTATACAGAGAATTTAAGTGGTTGCTCAAAAATGTATTATAGATTGAAAGAATTATAGTAGATTGTATAATGATACAGCTATACACCTAATGTAATTTTTATTTCGGTAGTCTTATAGGCTCATTTGTTTCAAATGAGAAGTATAGGACTTGACGGGAAGAAGTCCTATGGGGCTCGTTGATAGGTATAGGACTTCTCACAACTTTTATGGTGTGTTTTTTGATATATGGTTTAAGAGGGGAGGATTTCGATGAAAACAGGAAAAAACAAGATGATGGATGATCAGAATTCAAAGATCATTCGAGCGTTGATACGACGCCCTGTCAAATAGTTGGGTACGGCATACTGTCGGTCGGTTACATCAGTAATCCAATAATAGCTATTGACGTTGCTGATACCAAACAGATTGAGGCAGTCTGCGCCCAACCAGATATTCTTGAAAAGGAATGGTTGTGTCCGATTCTCATTATTCAGCAAGCGGTAACTCATTCCAATGTCGACTCGTTTATATGCCGGTGCACGGAAAGAATTGTTTTCCAACTCTTTGTGCGGTGCCGAAAAGGGTAGGCCGTCGGCATAAGCCAGTTTCAGAGACATCTTCCAGCGCGTGGTGCCTGGGAAGAAATCGGTGAAGTACAGGTTGATGGAAAAGCGCTGATCGGTGGGTAGAGGGATGCTCCGTCCGTTGAGCTTCATCTTCGTATTCATTACAGAGAGTGCCAACCAAGAGTCGGTTCCTGGAACAAATTCACCGAAAAGTTTCAGATCTAATCCTGCGGCGTGACCACTGCCGAGGTTATCGCCATAGTAAACTACCTTTAAATTGTTGATGTTGTACGGCACGAGATTGCCCAAAAGTTTGTAATAAGTTTCGGCGGTAAATTTAAACAGACGATTGCCTAAGTTGAATCGGTAGTCGCAACCGGCAATGAGATGAATGGAACGCTGGCTTTTGATTTTGTTATTTAGCCTTGCATAAGTGATGCCGTTGACCGTAGAGGTATCTCGTAGTTCCTTGAAAAAAGGTGCTTGATAATATATGCCTGTGGCCAGTCGCAAGGTAATGTTGTGGTTAAAGGCTGGAATGATACCAAGAGAAAGGCGCGGACTGACTATTGTTTCCTTATTGAAATTCCAATGACAGAGCCGGATGCCATAGTTAAGGGTAAAAAGCGTATGTTCATTCGGACTTGAAAAGCGGTAGGTATCTTGCAAATATGCTTCGATGCGGTTTGCATTGAGTGTATTTTTGATACGCAAAGAGTAAATCATACGTAAATCTTTTCCTGTATGAGGGATGTTATATCCGCTCGAATCCCGCATTTCATATTCTATCGAGTTTTCACGGACGCGCTCGCGTTTAAATGTCAACGCTCCTTCGGTTTTGTGTTTTTCCCACTTGTGATTGAATATTAATTTGATGCTCCCGACATTGGCTTTCAGATTATTTCGAGCATGTTCGAAATACGTTCCTACACCAAGGTTCTTACTACTTTCGGTTTGTGTGAGCCAGTATTGTCCTTGGATGTCATAGGTTTCCTGCTCTTTGGTGTAGAAAGCAGATGTCAGAAGCGATACGAATGTTCGGTCACTGAGTTGCCGTTTGATGGATAGCGAACCGAAATAAGTGCGGAAAAGGTCTTTCTCCTGTCCGTCGAAATACACGCGGAATGATTTAATGTCTTTCATCGTACCGAATGCCGTTTCTCTGTCTTGTGGTTGGAAATCGTAATGATTATCTGAGATGTTGCCGATGAAATCTATCTGCCATTGTTTATTTGGCTGGTAGCTTAGATAGGTTTGATAATCGAAGAAACGCGGTTTATACTCACCTCTCGTTTGGAGAGAGCCTAACAGGTACTTATTAGTCTTGTATCTGATGCTATTGCTCCAGGATAATTTCTTATTACTGATTCCGATATAAGTACTGGCTCCGAGTAAACCGGCAGAGAGGGAGGCCTCGAATGGCTTAGGACGTTTATAGGTAATGTCGAGCACTGAGGACATTCGGTCGCCGTATTTTGCCTCAAAACCTCCTGTGGAGAAACCGATTTTTTCTACCATATCGGGATTGATAATCGATAGACCTTCTTGTTGCCCGCTGCGAACGAGAAATGGGCGGTAAACTTCTATGTTATTAATATATACACTGTTCTCATCGAATGAACCGCCCCGTACGTTATACTGAGCCGATAATTCATTATGGGTCGATACGCCTGCTTGTGATTGGATAAGTTCTTCAACGGTATTCCCTGATGCGGAAGGAATCTTTCCTAAATCCGAGGTGCTGATGCTTTGAGTCTGTCCTGTTTGTCTCTTTATTTCTTTTATCGTAACTTCATCTAATGTGTTATCACTCTCACGGAGTACAATCTGTAATGTCTGTTTTCCCCTTGGATGAAAAAGGACTCTCGTTCGTGTCTTATAACCAATCATTGAGAACTTAATCAGCACCGAGTCGGCAGACTGCAACTGCAATGTGAAAGTCCCTTTGAGCGATGTCAAGGTTAATTTTCCTTGTTTAGGTACCGATACACTGGCTAATTTGAGAGGAGTCATCCGCTCATCAGTAACTCGTCCTTGTAATGTGAATGGCTGGGCGCTGATTTCTAATGCGAAAATCAGCCATAATATAGCGATATAGAATAATCTCGTTTGCATATATACGAAGAAACGAAAATGCTTCGTTATTATTGTATATGGGAAAATTCGTATTGGCAATTGATAGTTTCAAAGGTTGCCTTTCATCTGCTGAGGTTGAGTTGGCAGCTGAAAAGGGAATCAGGGCGGTAGATGAAAAGGCAGAGATTGTCAGCATCTCGGTCTCTGACGGGGGTGAAGGGATGCTGGAAGCGTTCAATGCAGCATTGGGTGGCAGCGTGAGACGAGTGTCTTGTCACGATCCTATGATGCGCCCGATAATGGCAGAATATGGCATTATTGTGCAAGCTGGTGGATACAAAACTGCGATTATAGAGGTTGCACAAGTCATCGGCCTGTCTTTGGTCAGCCCACAAGAGCGGAATGTCTTGATTGCAACGAGTTATGGGGTAGGGGAGCTTATCTATGACGCAATGCAACAGGAATGTACTCACTTTATTATTGGTTTAGGTGGAAGTGCTACGAGTGATTGTGGAATAGGTATGTTGAGGGCCTTGATCAATAGATTTCACGGAAAAGATTTTAATGGTATCAAAGAGCATTTTAGGAATCTTCATATTACGCTTGCGTGCGATGTACAGAACCCTTTATATGGAGAAAAAGGAGCAGCTTATGTTTTTGGTCCGCAAAAGGGAGCTGATGAACAGCAGGTGCAGTTGTTGGATAGGCAAGCACGAACCTTTGCGGAAATGTCAGCTAAATATTTCGGCTACGACTGTTCAATGCAGATAGGGGCAGGAGCAGCGGGTGGATTGGGGTATGCCTTGATGCAGTATTTGGATGGAAAAGTGTTATCAGGTGTGGAGTTAATGCTTAATCAGGTGGCGTTCGATGAACTTTTAGACAACGTTTCATATGTTATCACAGGAGAGGGGAAAGCCGATAGGCAGACGTTGATGGGTAAGTTGCCTTTCGGAATTTTGTCGAGAGCCAAACGCAGGCAAATTCGCACAATTCTTATTGCCGGCCAAGTCTCTGATCAAGAACAGTTGCTTGCAGCAGGATTTGATGCAGTCTTATGCATCAATCCGGTGAATTTGGATATAAAACAAGCAATGAATCCAGTAACAGCAGCAACCAATGTTAAGAAGACGTTGACTAAATGGCTGCGTGAAGTTCAGTCTCTGTAAAGCCATGAGAGTATTCGATTCACCCATGGAATAGAAAATCTGAACCATCGATATTTAGAAACAGGCTTGCCCCCGAAACCTAAAATAAAGTCCCGATATCTATTTCGCTTAAACGGAAGACCTACATCGAGAAAGAAAATATGGGCATAATTGTGTTCATAAGCATACTTGATGGCTTGCCAAACAGTCATTAGATTAGGGTGTAAATGCGGATATCTTTTATCTTTCGATGCCAAATGCCATAGATAAGCATTTCCCTCAGTATATACACAAGAACACCCACCAATTACCTTATTATTATGTAGGGTAACGAAAACCTTACCGTTGTCGCTGGAGTCGATCTCGCTGATGAGAGGTCTAGGCGGTAAGAATCGTCTTACTTTCAGCTTATAGTATTTATTCAGCAAGTTATAAAACTGGTGAATCTCAGCTTCTGTTTTTGCTGCTCGTGTAATTACGCTTTCTTGATAGATATGCTTGATACGTTTTCTGATTTTCTTTGTGAGTCTCTCTTCGGGCGGCATACTGTGCAGGGAGTTATGAATTTCCTGCCAAGGAATGGGGAAATAGCCGTTCTTTTTAAAGAAACGGTAGCCGAACATCTTTTTATCCATACCGCTGAATTCGACAAACAGGCAGAGTTTGCGTTTGAATTTCCGGGTAATTGCTCTGAGAAGGAGCCCGAACAGCTCTTCTTTCAACTCATCATCTGCATATTCTCCCTCTCCGTAGATGCGTCCTTGTGTAAAGAAGTAGGGTGGAAGCAATGCTCCTCTACGTCTCACGATGGCCAGAATATGGCCTAAGACGTGTCCGTCTTTATGCACGGCTAATGCCATATAAGGCGTATGTGCAGGTGTCCGTTCAAGAATCTTGAATAATTCTATACTGTGAAAGAAGTTATTGCACGTAAACTCGGGCAATTCTTCTGACTTGGAAATGATTCTGACGGAGACTGAATTCATAGCGCAAAAATACATAAATATTTTCTAAAAAAGTGATATGCGGAGCTGTCTTTTATAATAAATTCTTATCTTTGTCATAGACTTTAAACAATGGTTAAACAACGGTTATGAGGATAGTTTTAATCGGAGCGGGTAATTTAGCCACACAATTAGGGTTGGCATTGGCGACTGCCGGACACGATATCGTGCAGGTTTTTAGTCGCACAATGGCATCAGCAATGGAGTTATCTAGTCTTGTGAGGGCATCACCGATTATTGATATTCATCATATTGTGGCAGATGCCGACTTGTATATTGTGGCTATTAAAGATTCTATATTAACTGAAATGATTCTGCATTTATGTCAAGGTAGAGAGGAGGGAGTCTTTGTCCATACAGCAGGAAGTATCCCAATAGATGTTTTTCAAGGAGTGGCTCGACACTATGGTGTACTCTATCCGATGCAGACATTCTCTAAGTATAAGCGTGTGAATTTCAGAGAGATACCTTGCTTTGTTGAAGGTAATGATGAATTTGCGGTCAATCGTTTGAATGCGGTATGTGCGAGTATATCCGATCGTGTGACTTATCTTGTGTCTGCCGACCGCCGATATTTGCATTTGTCGGCAGTCTTTGCTTGCAATTTTGTTAATCATTGCTATGACATAGCATCTGAAATCCTATTAAAACATAATCTCCCTTTCGATACATTGCTTCCTTTGATTGACGAGACAGCCTGTAAGGTGCATACGCTTGCGCCACGTGAAGCCCAAACAGGGCCTGCTGTGAGATATGACACCAATGTCATTCAAGCTCAGGCAATGTTGTTAAAAGATAATCCACAAGTGAAGGATTTGTATGAAAGATTGAGTAGAAATATCCACCGAAATGCGATAAATAAATGATCAATTATGATTTAACAAAAATCAAAGCTATTATTTTTGATATTGATGGTGTGTTGTCGACCGAGACCATTCAAATGGATTCAAATGGCGAACCCTTACGGACGATTAATATCAAGGATGGTTATGCGATTCAATTAGCCCAGAAAGTAGGACTGAGAATAGTTATTCTTACTGGCGGTTATTCGGAATCTATCCGATTGAGATATGAAAAATTGGGTGTGGAAAATATCTATATGAGGTGTCTTGTGAAGATAAAGGTTTATGATGAGTTTCTATCCGAATATGGTTTGAATGATGATGAGGTCATCTATGTGGGTGATGATATTCCCGATTATGAAATAATGAAGAGATGTGGATGCCCTTGCTGTCCGGCCGATGCGTGTGCTGATATCAAGAAGATCAGTCGGTATATCAGTACGAAAAGCGGAGGCTATGGATGTGGACGCGACATTGTTGAACAGGTATTGCGGGCACAGAAGAAATGGTTAAGTTGTGAAAAAGCATTCGGTTGGTAACTAATTGATTATGAAAAGGTATAAAATAATTCTTTCCAGTAATTCTCCGAGGAGGAAAGAGTTGCTCTCCGGATTGGATTTGGACTTTGAGGTACGTGTAATCTCAGGTATAGATGAATCTTATCCGACGAATTTGGCATCCGAAAATGTGCCGGAATATATAGCAAAAAAGAAAGCTGCAGCGTATAATATTGCTGAAAATGAGTTGGTGATAACGGCTGATACTATTGTTGTTGTAGATAATATAATCTTGGGTAAGCCCCAAAATGATGCTGAAGCATGTCAGATGCTTAGAATGTTGAGTGGTCGGTCACATAAAGTTATCACAGGTGTTTGCCTGACTACGGTATCGCGACAGCGTTGTTTTTCCGTGGAATCCGAAGTAACTTTCAAAAATTTGACTGACGGAGAGATTGATTATTATATTTCAAAATATCATCCTTTGGACAAGGCTGGTGCCTATGGAATACAAGAATGGATTGGATATATTGGCGTAACAGCTTTAAATGGCAGTTATTTTAATGTAATGGGATTACCTGTTCAGCGAATTTATGAAGAACTTGTGAGTGGATTTATGAATTCATAAATCCATTTTTTAATTCAAAGGCACGCTTTTAAAATTTGTCTCTATGGATTAAGAGTATTAATTCGGTATATAAAAAAGAAAAAAAATCTTTGTTATTCTCTTGAATTAGTGTATCTTTGCAATTAAAATAACCGTAATCCCATCATTATGTTAGTGAAAGAAGAGAATATCAATGAGGAGAGAAAGAGCCTTAGTTTTGTGGAGCAGTTGGTTGAGGAAGACTTAACCAAAGGCAAAAATGGCGGCAGAATACAGACGAGGTTCCCGCCAGAACCTAATGGTTATCTTCACATAGGGCATGCAAAGGCTATCTGTATGGATTTCGGCGTGGCTGAAAAATACCACGGCGTGTGTAATCTTCGCTTCGATGACACCAATCCCAGCAAAGAGAATACAGAGTATGTAGAAAATATTCTCAATGACATTGAGTGGTTAGGATTCAAATGGGGCAATATTTATTATGCTTCCGATTATTTTGGGAAGTTGTGGGACTTTGCCATTTGGATGATTAAGCGAGGACTGGCTTACGTTGACGAGCAGAGTTCTGAACAGATTGCAGCACAGAAGGGTACGCCTACCGAGCCAGGCCAAGGCAGTCCATATCGCAACCGACCGATTGAAGAGAATCTTAAACTGTTTCTGCAAATGAATACACCTGAGGCTATCGAGGGGAGTATGGTGCTGCGTGCTAAGCTTGATATGGCTAATCCCAATATGCATTTTCGCGATCCGATTATGTACAGGATCATTCAGATTCCGCACCATCGTACGGGATTGGCGTGGCATACTTACCCGATGTATGATTTTGCCCACGGGCAGAGCGATTATTTTGAAGGAGTTACCCACTCGATTTGTACGTTGGAGTTTGTGCCTCATCGGCCGCTCTATGACAAGTTTGTCGATTTCTTGAAGGAGATGAATGGCGAGATGGAATATCTCGATGATTTCCGTCCACGGCAGATAGAATTCAATCGTCTCAATCTCACTTATACTGTGATGAGTAAGCGTAAACTTCATTCGTTGGTTGATGAAGGACTGGTTGCAGGCTGGGATGATCCTCGTATGCCGACCATTTGTGGTATGCGTCGTCGCGGGTATAGTCCAGAGAGCATCAGAATGTTTATTAATTCCATCGGTTATACCAAGTTCGAGGCGCTCAATGATATGGCTTTGCTTGAGGCTTCTGTACGTGAAGACTTGAATAAGCGGGCTTGTCGTGTATCAGCTGTGCTGAATCCGGTGAAGCTTGTTGTCACGAATTATCCCGAGGGGAAGACTGAAGAGATGGAAGCGATCAATAACCCCGAGAATCCGGAAGATGGTAATCACACTATCACGTTCTCGCGGGAGCTATGGATTGAACGTGAAGACTTTATGGAAGATGCTCCTAAGAAATTCTTCCGAATGACTCCGGGCAAAGAGGTTAGACTGAAAAATGCTTATATAGTCAAATGCACGGGATGCACGAAAGATTCTGATGGTACAATCACTGAGATTCAGGCGGAATATGACGCGACCAGTAAGAGCGGTGATATAGGAGCCAATCGTAAGGTAAAAGGTACACTTCATTGGGTATCAGTAGAGCATTGTCGCAAGGCTGAGGTACGTGTTTATGATCGACTGTTCTGTGTTGAAAATCCATCGGCTGATGAACGAGATTTTCGTGAGTTATTGAATCCCCAATCGCTTCATATTTATGACAACTGCTTTGTCGAAACTTATGTTGCTGATAAGCGTCCGGGTGAGTATTTACAATTCCAACGTATTGGTTATTTTATGGCTGATCCTGATTCTACTTCGGAGAAACTTGTATTCAATAAAACGGTCGGATTGAAAGATACGTGGGCAAAACAAAGTAAGGGATAACTCTTAATGACAAACGACGAATATTTCAAAAGCCAGGAGTTTAAAGATATTCTCCACGTGTATGAGAAAGGAAAACAGGAAGGGGTTTCTATCTATCTGGATCCGAATGATTTGGCCGATATTGCAGAATATTATCATTTGCAAGGCCAGATAGATAAATCCGTTGCACTCATCGATGAGGCTATCAATCTGTTTCCCGGTTCTTCTGCTCCTTTGATATTTCGTGCCAGAATCGAACTGTTGGTCAATAACGATCCTTTCAAAGCAGAGGAGTTTGCTGAGCAGGTAGAAGATAAAACGGATTTAGAATATCATTATCTCAAAACAGAGATTATGCTTGTGCGCCATCAAGATCGAGAAGCGGACAGATTTTTACTGGATTGCTTAGGTACAATTGACGAAAGCGACCGTGAAGACTTCTATATTGATGTGGCAACACTGTTTGCCGATTACGATTTGATAGATAAAGCTCACGAATGGTTAATGCGATCGCAGCTCCAAGATTCGGATAATTATCAGGAGTTGACGGGGCGTATTGCACTAGCGAAGGGTGATTATATGCAAAGTCAGCATATCTTCAATGATCTTGTTGAGAAAAATCCTTATTCTGGTTCATATTGGAATCATTTGGCATCATCACAATATATGTCCAATGAAATTAGGGAGTCGATTACGAGTAGCGAGTTTTCTATTGCAATCAATCCCAATGATGACGAGGCTATTTTGAATAAAGCAAATGGACTTTTTGCATTGGGCAATTATGAGGAAGCACTCCTTTATTATAAAAGGTTGACTGATATGTGTCCCAAAGAGGAGACTGGTGAGATGTTTCAAGGCATTACGTTTATCAAGTTGAATCGTCTGAAAGAAGCTGTCGAACATCTGAAACAGGCTGAGGAAATAGCAGGGAGAGATAGCGAAACATTGCCCGACATTTATCAGACATTAGCTTATACATTTTCGTCTCTTGGCGAATCGCAGCAGGCAATGGCCTATATTAAGAAAGCTGAGCAAGCGCTGGGGGCTAACTTAAATGAGTTGTCCGTGCTTCGGGGGCATTTACTAATGGGACAAGGAGAAGTGGAGAGAGCTCGAGAGTCCTATCAGAAGGCGATTTATGACTCAGATTTTGATCCTGATATTATCCTCCGTGCAGCTATCTCCATTTATGAAAATAATTATATCGAACTGGCATATGGTTTTCTCCATACGCTCCTCGGCATAGGGGAAACAGGTCGAACCGATGGTTATTCATATTTGGCTGCTTGCTGTAAAGAACTAGGTAAGGATAATGAATATAAGAAAGCCTTGAAGAAGGCTTGTGAACGTAATCCTGTTGAAGTAAGAGCCGTGCTTGGCGAAAATATTCCCTCAACATTGGATCCAAGCGAATATTATCATTATTTAATTGAGCATACAGACAAACAATGAATTGGTTATCTATACTACTTGGAAACCTGAATTATACGACAGTATTCTTTTTGATGATGTTAGAGAGTACCGTGATTCCGGTTCCGTCAGAGTTGGTCGTTTCTCCTGCTGCCTATCACGCAGCTGGTGGACATCTTAATATATTCCTGGTAATTCTTTTTGCCACACTTGGAGCCGATGTTGGTGCCAGCATCAATTATATTGCAGCCTATTATCTTGGTCGTCCCATCATTTATCGGTTTGCTAACAGCAAGTTCGGTAAGCTTTGCATGCTCAATCAAGAAAAGGTAGAAAAGAGTGAGAAGTTTTTTGATCGTCACGGTATTGTAGCTACAATTACAGGTCGTTTAATCCCCGGCATTCGTCATCTCATCTCCATTCCTGCCGGACTTGCAAAGATGCACTACGGTACTTTTCTGCTTTATACAACTATCGGTGCAGGGCTTTGGAATTGTATCCTTGCTGTTTTAGGCTGGTATCTATATTCTGCTGTTCCTGAGGATCAACTTAATGATAAGATTATGGAGTACGGCGAATACATCAAGTTTGCCATAATGGTCGTGATTGCATTGGCACTTTTCTACTTTATGGGTAAATATTTGTTTTGGCGTAGGCGTCAAATTAAGGGATAATTTTTAGTCTTGTTTCCACTCTTATTCTTAATATATAAAAAGGCTCCGCTATATTATATAGCGGAGTCTTAATTATTTCAGAAAGTAGAGAGGGATTAAGCCTCCTCACTCCAATCTTCTTTTGTCTTGCGAACATAGCTCTTATATCGGAGTTTTGCCATCTGTTCGGCAGCGGCGAAAAGCTCATCGGCCTCATTGGGATAAGCTTTCTGTACGGATAGATAGCGTACCTCACCGAGGAGGAAGTCTCGGAATTTCGTCCAGTCCGGTTCTTTTGAGTCGAGTGAAAATGGATTCTTACCTTCGTCTGCAAGCTGGGGATTGTATCTCCACAGGTGCCAGTACCCGCAATCAACGGCACGCCCTTCCTCGGCTTGGCTTTTCCCCATACCTCCTTTGATTTTTAAACCGTGGTTGATACAGGGTGCATAGGCGATGATGAGTGAAGGACCGGGGTATGCTTCTGCTTCGCGGATAGCTTTCAGGGTTTGTGCCTGATCAGCTCCCATTGCGATCTGAGCTACATAAACGTAGCCGTAGGTTGTTGCCATCAAGCCAAGATCTTTTTTACGGATACGCTTGCCTTGTGCAGCAAACTGTGCGATAGCGCCGAGCGGAGTTGACTTGGAACTCTGACCGCCGGTGTTAGAATAAACCTCGGTATCGAGCACAAGAATATTGACATCTTCGCCTGATGCGATGACGTGATCCAGACCACCATAGCCGATATCATAGGAGGCACCGTCGCCACCGATAATCCACTGCGAACGCTTGATAAGATAGTGATCCAGAGTTTTAAGTTCCTTGCAGATCTCACATCCGTGATCGGCACCTGCAGCGATTAGTGGCTTCAATTTGGCCGCTGCTGTTTTTGAAGCGTCAGCATCATCCTTGCCGTCAAGCCATTCTTGTGCAGTTGTTTTGAAATCGACTGGCGTATCATTTCTTTCTAAGAGTTGTTTGAGGAGTACGGAGATACGCTCTTTCATCTTTTTATTACCAAGCGCCATACCCATACCAAACTCACAAAAGTCTTCAAACAAAGAGTTATCAAAAGCCGGACCTTGACCGGCCTCGTTGGTAGTATAAGGTGTGGAAGGAATAGATGCAGAATAAATCGAAGAACAACCTGTAGCATTAGAAATCATTTCGCGGTCGCCGAAGAGTTGTGAAATGAGCTTCACATAAGGTGTCTCACCACAACCAGCACAAGCTCCTGAGAATTCGAAAAGAGGCTGAGCAAACTGTGAATTCTTGACATTGCTCTTGATATCGATGAGATGCTGTTTGCTCTTGACATCTTTGGCAAGGTAATTCCAGTTTGCGATTTGCTTTTCATCGTGGGTGAATGGAACCATCGCGAGTGCCTTACCGTTTTTATTTCCAGGGCAGATATCAGCACAGTTTCCACAACCCACGCAGTCGAGTACGCTCACCTGAATGCGGAAGTGCATTCCAGCCATCGGTTTAGGAACTTTCATTTCGAGCGTCTTATCATCGAAGTTCTTGAGTTCCTCGTTATCGAGTACGAATGGACGGATACAAGCGTGAGGACAAACATACGCACATTTGTTGCACTGGATACAATTCTCGGATGTCCATTCGGGATTGAATGCTTCGACACCACGCTTTTCAAATGCGGCAGAACCGTTTTTCATCGTGCCGTCGACCATATCATATTTAACAAAGTCTGACACTTTCAGTAGATCGCCCGACTGCGCATTAATGGGGCGAACGATCTCTTTGATATAAGCAGGAATGTGTGTGTCAGGATCAGCTTGTTCGTCATTCAAGTCAACCCAAGCTGGATCTACGGTCAGTTGTTTGTATTCACCACCACGATCAACGGCTGCATAGTTCTTGTCAACTACATCCTGGCCTTTATTTCCGTAAGACTTAACGATAAACTTTTTCATCTGATCAACGGCTAATTCAACAGGAATTACCTTTGTGATACGGAAGAATGCACTTTGAAGGATGGTATTCGTACGATTACCCAACCCGATTTCTTGTGCTATTTTTGTGGCATTGATGTAATAAACAGTGATGTTGTTCTTAGCAAAATAGCGCTTGATACGGTTAGGAATGAACTTTACGAGTTCATCACCCTCGAAAATGGTGTTGAGTAAGAAAGTCCCATTTTTCTGTAAACCTCGAATAACATCATACATATTCAAGTAAGCCTGCACATGACAAGCTACGAAGTTAGGTGTGTTTACCTGATATGTAGAATGAATCAGCGTGTCACCGAAACGTAGGTGGGAGCAAGTGAAGCCGCCCGATTTCTTAGAATCGTAAGAGAAATATGCCTGACAATATTTGTCAGTATTATCGCCGATAATCTTCACAGAGTTTTTATTGGCACCGACAGTTCCGTCTGCACCCAAACCATAGAACTTGGCTTCGAATGTACCTTCACCTCCCATCGGAATCTCTTCAACTTGAGGCAGTGAAGTAAATGTAACATCGTCTACAATACCTACGGTAAAATGGTCCTTAGGTTCGGATAATTCCAAGTTGTTGAAGACGGCAATGATATGTGCTGGTGTTGTGTCTGAAGACCCGAGACCATAACGACCGCCGACGATTAGAGGTTTGTTCTCGACGTCGTAGAAAGCACTCTTCACATCAAGATAAAGCGGTTCGCCTTCTGCACCAGGCTCTTTCGTGCGGTCGAGTACAGCAATACGTTTCACTGATTTTGGTACGGCAGCCAGCAAATGTTTTACAGAGAATGGGCGATAGAGATGTACGGAAATCATTCCCACCTTTTTGCCTTGCTTGTTGAGGTAATCGATTACCTCGCGAGCAGCCTCTGAAGCTGATCCCATCAAAATGATGATATGTTCTGCGTCTTGTGCACCATAATAAGAAAAAAGGTGGTACTCGCGCCCTGTAATCTTGGAAATCTTTCCTAAATAATCCTCAACTATCTCGGGAATATTAGCATAATACTGGTTGCAAGCTTCACGATGAGTGAAGAATGTTTCGGGATTCTCTGCCGTACCGCGTGTAACTGGACGTTCGGGAGAGAGTGCTCGGTCGCGGAAACGTTTAATATCTTCGGGATCGACGAGCTTAGCTATTTCTTCCTGATCGATCATTTCGATTTTGTGGTATTCGTGAGATGTGCGGAAACCGTCGAAGAAATTAACAAAGGGAATACTCGTTTTGAGTGTTGCTAAATGAGGAACAGCTGTGAGGTCCATCACTTCCTGCACAGAACCTGAGCAGAACATTGCAAAACCGGTTTGTCTACAAGCCATTACATCAGAGTGATCGCCAAAGATGCAGAGGGCGTGTGAGGCGATAGCGCGAGCCGATACGTCGAATACACACGGTAGCATTTCGCCCGCAATCTTGTACATATTGGGAATCATCAAGAGCAAACCCTGTGATGCCGTGAAAGTGGTTGTCAATGCACCTGCTTGCAACGAACCGTGCATCGCACCGGCAGCACCACCCTCAGATTGCATTTCCTGAACCGTGACCGTTTGTCCGAAGAGATTCTTCCGACCTTTGGCGGCCCAAGTGTCAACATGTTCCGCCATCGGAGACGACGGTGTGATGGGGTAAATCGCAGCTACCTCTGAGAACATATAGCTCACGTGAGCAGCGGCCTCGTTACCATCACAAGTGATAAACTTTTTTTCTTTAGCCATTGTCTTATTGATAAATGTTAATTAAATGTTTTGTATATTTGTTCTATTAATAAAGAAAACCTAACAACCATAGGGGTATTTGGTTATCTTTTCCTATTTCAGTATTATATCGTGCATAAATCGTTCCAGGATTGAACCGAATCTTATTACTGCCTGAGGCATTGCATATCCTGAATTTCTTGTCGCCGTCTATGACGTAATGTTGTTCTTTTCCGCCTTGATTTACGAGATGATCTTTCCACAAAGCGTTGACAAAAAAAGTCTCCATCAATTCCTGATTATCGATCTGAATGGGATAAATCGCATACATCAGGTTAGGATTGTGCATCATTACTTTGCCTGGTTTCTTGGGAAAATCCTGTCCCATAGGATAAATGATATTGATGAGACGCGCATCCGACAGATATTTGATATAATTCATCACCGTAGCCCGACTTGTCTCAATGCTTTGTGCCAGCTGACTTATATTCGGTGTTTTCAGCCCATTCACGGCTAAAAGATAGAACAGTTTCTTGATTTTCGTCAGATATTTCAGCTCAATTTGTTTGATGAACAGGATATCCACCTCTATCATCATATTCATTGTTTTGAGCAGATTTTCGGAAAAATTCCGATGTTCTAAGAAGAAAGGATAAAACCCGTGGTGAATATATTCTTGAAAGAACTTTAATGGCCGCACTTTCGGGAGAATTTGTTTCGTGATTTGCTCGTGATTCTGTAAGATATCGTCTAATGTGAATGAAGGAAACTGATGTCCTGTTTGAAGATTAAGATATTCGCGAAATGAAAATCCTGTGAGATTATAACTCTTGACAATACTGTTAAGTTCAGGATTCTCCTCTTTTAATCGCATTACGCTTGAACCTGTAAAAATGATTTTCAGTTCAGGAAATTGATCGTAACATTTGCGAAGTTCTCTGCTCCAATCCGGTTGCTTGAACACTTGGTCTATCAATAGAACTCGGCCTCCGTGTTTGACGAAACCTCTGGCAAAATCTGCAATGCCGCGTCCTTGAAAATAGAAGTTATTCATATTCACATAAAGGCATTGGCGGTCACTAGCCTCGAACTGTTCCTTAGCATATTGTAAGATAAAAGTGGTCTTTCCCACGCCACGTGTACCTTTAATGCCGATCAGCCGGTCCTCCCAGTTGATTTCGTTCATCAGCTTTCGCTTGACTGGTGCATTTGTATGCTCAATCAAGTAAGTGTGTGTGCGAAAGAAAGCATCCTCCATATCTTGTTTATCCTTCATTTTAACACCTGCAAAGATACTACAAATTTTGAAATTTGCAAAGTGTGGATTACAAAAACTTCACGATTTATATTTTTTTGCACAACGAAATCTGTGTTTTTAATAAGGCATAAAGATCGATTTGAATTTCTCAAATCGATAGTTTATTTTCCGACCAAAGAAAATAGAGTTTTAAATTAAATATGAATGATAAAAATGAAAGATGAAAGTTTAATTGTACTGAACAAATAAACAGTCATCTTTCATCCTTTATTATTAATCTTTTCATCAAATCAAGTACTGTGAAGAGATGCTTTCGTTGTTGACCACACGACGGATGGTCTCGGCAAACATATCGGCTACGGATAATTGTTTAACCTTGGCTGAGCGGTGAGAATAAGGGATGGAATCGGTGAAAACGATTTCTTCGAGAGCCGAATCTTGTACACGTTCGGAAGCAGGACCGCTCATTACGCAATGAGATGCGCAGGCACGTACGCTTTTAGCACCAGCTTGTTTCATTATATCGGCTGCCTTGGTAATAGTTCCGGCCGTGTCGACCATATCGTCTACAATGACCACATTCTTGTCTTTCACGTCGCCGATGATTTGCATACTCTCTACCTCATTGGCGCGAGCACGTGTCTTATTGCACAGCACGAGTGGACAACCGAGGTATTTGGCATAAGTATTGGCACGTTTAGAGCCACCGACGTCAGGCGATGCAATGACAAGGTTGTCGAGATGGAGGCTTTGGAGATAAGGTAGAGTGACTCCTGAAGCATAAAGATGATCTACGGGTACATTGAAAAAACCTTGAATTTGATCTGCGTGGAGGTCCATTGTAATAAGTCGGTCGATGCCGGCTACGCCCAGCAGGTCGGCTACGAGTTTGGCACCGATACTCACACGAGGTTTGTCTTTTCGGTCTTGGCGAGCCCATCCGAAGTAAGGGATGACGGCGATGACATTGCGTGCCGAGGCTCTTTTGGCGGCATCAATCATTAATAGTAGTTCCATCAGATTGTCCGAATTGGGAAATGTGCTCTGAACAAGGAACACATCGCGGCCGCGGATGGACTCTTCGTAACAGACGGCAAACTCTCCGTCTGAGAATCTTGTTACCAAAAGATTTCCTAACGGGCAACCTAAACTGGTGCAGATCTTTTCTGCAAGGTATCTCGTTTTCGTTCCCGAGAATACCAAAAAGGAGTCTTTCTCACTCATCTTATTTTGTGTTTATATTTTGATGTATATCTTGTTTGGGTTTATCCTACGGTCCGACGCAGGCGAACAAATTCATTGATGACGGCCTTAAAATCAGTCTCGTTGTGAATATCGAATCGATTCCACAGATCACCGCTGATGACCACGCCGCCGAATCCGAGTTCGCGAGCCGTACGAATGGCGTCGATATCCATTCCGCCGAGTGCATAGACTTTACGGTCGATGAGTCCTTGCGAGGCCGCTTCTTCAAGTTGACTCATTGTGAAAGTAGATTGTTCATCAGAATTCGATTTGCTGTTAAAGATGTTTCGCAAGAAAACATAGTCTGCTTTCTTTTTCATCTCTTTCAATCTTGCCGTATTTGTGCAAGTACGCCCGATGTGTCCATGATAACCCTTGGGTGTTTCTGTATTCATATCATTGATGTGTATGCCGGCGAGTCCGAATTCATTTTTCAAGTAATAATGCTCGTGTACGGTGATCTTGCGATGATAATCATCGGGCAGGAGCGTTAGCAAGCGCTCAGAATACAGTGGGGATGAGTCGGGTTTAGATAGGTGTAAGATATCCATACCCTCATCGAAGAGTGCAGTAAGAATTTTGTCTTCTTCCACAAAGAATGTGGATTTGGTCATTATGACAAGCTTCATTATCCGTAATCGTTTACGATTGCAAAAGTAGGAAAATTCCATTAAATTTGCAATTTATCAGAGACAAAATGTTAACTTTGCGTGAAAATATTCTCAGCAACATTTAAATAGTATATATGAAAATTGATATACGTACTTTCAAAGAGATTAATATACCTATTTATATTATAGAAGAAGTACGCCTTCGGAACAATCTCGAATTGATCAGAAGTGTGGCTTGTGCAGCTGATGTAGAAATCATCTTGGCATTCAAAGCCTTTGCACTCTGGAAAATTTTTCCTATTTTCCGCGAGTATATCAATGCTACGACTGCAAGTTCGCTCAATGAAGCTCTTTTGGCTTATTATGAATTCGGGGGTAGGGCGCATACTTATTCGCCCGCTTATACGGATGATGATATCGAAGAGATTGCTCGTTGCTCGAGTCATCTCACATTCAACTCGTTGTCGCAATGGGATCGTTATCACGCGATAGCTAGAGAAAATAATCCCGGTATCAGTCTGGGATTGCGTGTGAATCCCGAATATTCTGAGGTAGAAACGATGCTTTATAATCCCTGTGCACCCGGGACGCGATTCGGCGTGCGTGCTGGTGACTTATCTGATATGCTGCCAGCCGATATCGAAGGTTTTCATTGCCATTGCCATTGCGAGAGTGGAGCAGATGTTTTTGCTCGTACCTTGTTGCATATTGAGGAGAAGTTCGGACAGTGGTTACCTCGTTTGAAGTGGATCAACTTCGGTGGTGGTCATTTGATGACACGAAAGGATTATGACGTTCAATTGCTGATTGATCTTCTGAAAGGTTTTCGTTCTCGTTATCCGAATCTCAACGTGATTTTAGAACCGGGTAGTGCGTTCGCTTGGCAGACAGGTCCGTTAGTATCGCAGGTGGTGGATGTGGTCGAAGATGAAAGTATTCGGACGGCTGTTCTGAATGTAAGTTTCACCTGCCATATGCCCGACTGTTTGGAAATGCCGTATATGCCTGTAGTTCGAGGGGCTCGAATTGTTGAGGGAGCAAGGACTGACAAGCAGTCTCTGAATACTTATCGGTTAGGGGGAAATAGCTGTTTGGCTGGTGATTTTATGGGCTCCTGGCAATTCGACCATCCGTTGCAAATCGGTGAAAACATTATTTTTGAAGATATGATGCATTATACTACGGTCAAAACCTGTATGTTTAATGGCATCCGGCATCCGTCTATCGGAATTGTGCACACAGACGGCGAACTTGAAATCTTGCGTGAATACGGTTATGAAGATTATAAGCTGCGGATGGACTGATAAACTTTGGTCTGATGAAAAGATGCTTATTGCCTTGCGTTTAACGGTTTTTCGCAGCTTGAAAAGCTGTTAATGATCGTGCAAAAAGCCATATGACTGCCAACCCTTATATATAAAGGGGATTTGAAAGGTTTTTAAAGTCGATTGAAATAATTGATAAAACAATGTGGAGAACTTGATAAATCGTTGTCTTCACGGAAAAAAATCACGGAAAAATTTGCAGTGTCGGAAAAAAGCATTACCTTTGCAACCGCATTTAGAGAGATGCTCCTATAATATATAGGATTATAATGCGGAAATAGCTCAGTTGGTAGAGCACGACCTTGCCAAGGTCGGGGTCGCGGGTCCGAGTCCCGTTTTCCGCTCCACATTCTGAATAAATACCAAATGGGGAAACCTCAAATGCCCAGGTGGCGGAATTGGTAGACGCGCACGTTTCAGGTGCGTGTGTTTAACAACGTGCAGGTTCGAGTCCTGTTCTGGGCACCATTTATTCAGATGTCAAACTTTGTCGGAGAGGTGGCGGAATTGGTAGACGCGCTACTTTGAGGGGGTAGTGACAATTGTGTCGTGGGAGTTCGAGTCTCCTCCTCTTCACAAAGAACGAATGGATACATCGTAAGCGGAAATAGCTCAGTTGGTAGAGCACGACCTTGCCAAGGTCGGGGTCGCGGGTCCGAGTCCCGTTTTCCGCTCTTTTTTAGAGAAACATAAGCATCCGATGAATTTATATTTAAGATATTTCGACAGAGAAACATTAGTATATAATGTGGATGAGGCATTGGCCTTTTTAAGTTCGATACCCGATATTGGGATGAATACTGAATTAGCAGCAGATATTAGAGAATACGCTGAAAGTGATGTGCTATATCCTAAAAGATACAAAGTTCGACCGCGGGTATATTTCATTATTATTAAGACTTCGGCCGAGACGATGATCGATTTTAAACAGAAAAAGGCTTTACGGCCTGTCATCCCAACAGTAGCAGGGCCGGAGCGGCGTGATTTGGCTTCATCGGCAATGACGCGTCTGACAGAGGAACATCCCGGATGGTATGAGTGTTCACTTGATTTCAAACGTGTAGTTATGGTTCCGACGACAGGAAAGCATGAATATCGCGATACACATTTTGTGGCACGTTGCAAGGCTGTTTCGGGACAAGACGGTTACAATCGTATCGTCAATCATTTGCGCGAGCGGGTAGATAGTCGTAGTCAATTCCCCTCGGCAAAGGGTAAGAATTTCCATTTTAAGTATTTAGGAATGTGGAAGTAATCCTTTCACGACATAAAATATCTGTCTAATTAGGTTCCCAAAACAATGAACAAGGTAATGCTTATAGGTAATGTCGGCAAAGATCCGGATGTGAGATATTATGAGAATGACCAAGCTATGGCTCAGTTCCCACTGGCAACGACCGAACGTGGATATACTTTGCAGAATGGAACTCAGGTACCTGAACGTACGGATTGGCATAATATTATTACGTGGAAAGGCCTGGCGAAGATCGCAGAAAAATATGTTCATAAAGGCGACAAACTTTATATCGAGGGACGGATACGTTATAGAAGCTATGATGATCAGAAAGGACAACGTCGCTATGTTACTGAGATTTTAGCTGAGAATATGGAATTACTCTCTCCAAAATCTGCTCCTCAGGATACGGAAAAGCTCGCTTCTGCCACTTCAACACAGACACAAGATGATAAAGGCGGGCTTCCTTTTTAGTCACGTTGATCATTAGTTAACAGGAAGAAAACAATTGGATACCTCTTTTCTTACCGAGTCTCTGTCGGATGTTTACCTACAAGCGCCGACTATTGGTGCACTAATTGCAGTTTTTTTGGCAGCAATCCTACTTTTAGTCTCGGGATTTGCCAGTGGTTCTGAGATTGCTTTTTTTAATCTTTCACCGACAGACCTTGCCGAACTTGATGAAAGTAAGACACTGCGTGATAACGAAATACAGATGCTTCGCGATGATTCTGAGCGCACATTAGCTACTATTCTCATCACGAATAATTTTGTTAATGTAACGATTATTATGCTGTGCAATTATGTGTTTGCTACTGTTGTACATTTCGGCGAACGCGCTTATTGGTTGCAATTCCTGTGCATTACTGTTTTATTGACCTTTCTCCTCTTGTTGTTTGGCGAAATAATGCCTAAGGTTTACAGTCGACAGAATAGCTTGGTCTTCTGCCGTCGCACGGTAAACGGTATCCTTTTTCTTCGTAAATTATTCTGGCCGTTAGAGACAATACTGCTTCGGAGTGGTATATTAGCTGAGAAGGTGGTGCAGAAAGAGAACCACGTGCTAAGCGTCGACGACCTGGAGCAGGCGCTGGAGCTTACGGATAAAAACGACATCAAAGCCGAACAGAAGATGTTACAAGGTATTATCCGATTCGGAGATGAAACAGCCAAAGAGGTAATGACTAGTCGTCAAGATGTGATTGACCTCGATATCAAAAGTAATTTCACGGATGTCTTGCGCTGCATTGTAGAAAACAATTACAGTCGTATTCCTGTTTATCAGGATAATACGGATAATATCCGTGGCGTGCTCTATATTAAAGATGTCTTGCCCCATCTCTCTAAGACTGCTAATTTCCGTTGGCAGAGCCTAATCCGGCCGCCTTATTTTGTGCCGGAAACCAAGAAAATCGATGACCTTTTGCGTGAATTTCAGGAAAACAAAGTGCATATTGCTATTGTCGTAGACGAGTTTGGCGGGACAAGTGGCATTGTGACGCTTGAAGATATTTTGGAAGAGATTGTGGGAGAAATCAATGATGAGTATGATGATGAGGAGAAAACTTATTCCAAACTCAATTATAACACGTATATTTTCGAGGGAAAAACGTTGCTGAGTGACTTCTGTAAGATACTGAACATCAATGATGATGAGTTTTCAGAGGTAGAAGGCGACGCTGATACTGTAGCCGGATTGCTTCTCGAACTCAAAGGCGAGTTCCCCTCAATGCACGAAAAACTTGAATATCGCAATTACACTTTCGAGGTGATGGGCATTGAAGAGCGACGCATCAGTCGTGTTAAAGTTGTCATTCATAGCGTCTGATAGCAGCAATGCCGTTGATCAAGATAGAAACCGTTGCACCCGATGTCCGACTCGGTTTATGGAAGATCGAGGAGACGATTGAACTTTTTTTTGCAGCAAATCCCCACTTACAGGATCTCTGTTCCAGGTTATCCGATTATCAATCAGCATCTCGACGACTTGAAATCTTAGCTACTTATAGCTTACTTTTTGCTATGACGAACAATAGCCGATTATCGATTACTCATTATCCCAATGGAAAACCACACGTGGAGGGCTATCACGTCAGTATCAGTCACACCCGAGGATATGCTGTTTTACTTATCTCTACAAATAAAGAGGTGGCCGTTGATATTGAATATTATAGTAATCGAGTGAGTCGTATTGTGCATAAATTCATCCGCCAAGATGAAATTTCTTCTTCCGTCGATATCCAGTTAATCAATTGGAGTGCCAAAGAAACCGTCTATAAACTTTTTTCTGTTGAAGCCTTGCAATATTTTGAGATGCGGCTTTGCCCTTTTATACCCCGAGAACAAGGCTTAGTAAAGGTAGAGAATCTCAGGACCCGCACGATGATTCCTGTTCATTACCACCTTACTCCCTCCTTTGTTTTAACCTATGCCATACTAAATTGATGATAGTATTCTCAATTTGAAGCGGATAGTATTTATTTTTATTTATTCGTTCGATCGTTTATTCGATGTGTTCGATAGTTACTCCATCAAGTTGAGAGATGATGTCGAGGATGCGGTCTTCATATTGATTGCGCTTTACTCGCATTTCCATATTCACCAAATAAACACAACCCGTGGACGAACACTGCTCTTTCATATCGTAAGAGTCGATATCAGAACCTTCTTTTCTCAGCGACTTGATAATTTGGCGAATACTTTCGCGGTCGGGAGAGGTAAAAGTAATGGCGATATTTCGTGATCCGAAACGGTTCAAGATGAAATATATGGTTTCCAAACAGAGTAGCACCAGTATTGTAGCTGTGATTGAAATAATATACATCCCAGCACCACAGGCCAGACCGATAGCTGATGTTACCCATAGGCCTGCTGCCGTTGTGAGCCCTCTAACCACGTGTTTCTGAAAGATAATGGTTCCTGCACCAATGAATCCGATACCCGAAACTACTTGTGCTGCGATACGCGAGGGATCAAGCGAAACGCCGGGGTAGCGCAGTATTTCAGCAAAACCGTATTGCGAAACGACCATAAAGAGAGCGCTGCCAAGAGCTACGAGAAAGTGGGTCCGGAATCCGGCTTCCTTGGCTCGATATTCTCTTTCGAGTCCAATAATACCGCCTAATAGTGCTGCAATGAAGATGTGGAGGATTAATGCTGTGTTCATCGTTGTGTCATTCTTGTGAAAAATATTTCCAGAGTGGGGCTACCATCATTGCTTGGAGAAATTCGCCGCGCTGTAACATTTCGCGAACTTCGGTCTTAGTATAAGTGTAGACTTCGATGTCTTCTGTACGATCGAGATGCTGTCGGCTTGTTTTCTCTACACCTCGGGCAAGAAAACAGTGGCAAAGATTGGTCTGTGAGCCGGGATTGGGAGCAATCGTCATCAATTCTGTCCATTCTCCTCCTGTGTAGCCGGTCTCTTCATAGAGCTCTCTTTGAGCTGCTTGGATAGGTGTCTCGCCCGATTCGATGACGCCAGCGCATATCTCGAAATTCACTGATTGATGCCCGTGGCGGTATTGTCGTTCAATGAGTATTTGCCCGTCGACTGTTTCGGCGATGACGTTGATCCAATCGGGATATTCCAAAACATAATATTCTTCACAGACAGTATCGTTGGGCAGTCGCACGGCATCGCGTCGGGCCGTGAGCCACGGACGCTGAATGAGGTACTCACTGCTGATGATTTCCCATTTTAATTCTCTCTGTTTCATAATCATTTTGTTTTAAACGAATAGTTGCGTGATGGCTTATTTCCCACCCTGTGCTATCTTGAATAAGGTGCCTGTGGGGCAGATGAAACGACAGTAAGGGCGTGGCACGAAGACGGAAAGCATTGTAACGATACCTGCCAAAATCAAAACCACAACCGAAGCGGAGCGGAAGATAAAGGCCGTAAATATCTCGTAGTTCATCCATTGGAACAGAACGCCAGCCAGCATCAGTACCATCAGAATTGACCAAAATAGTTGTCGAAGGTTACCCAACAGTTTGACTGTCTGTGAACTCATCTTCCATTTCTTTTTCCGTGCTTTTCCGGCTAAGTCTTGTAGGGCTCCGCAAGGGCAGATGTTATTGCAGTAGTAGTTTTTTTTGCCAAAAAGCGGGTAGATGAAAGCCGTAATGAGCATTACGATGGGCACGAGAGCCGTCCACGGATCGATGCCTGCTGACATATAATTTACGATAAGCGAATAGGAGATGAACGTGCCGCACCACAGTCCCAAGATCGTAATATTAAGAAGCATCTGTACGGTTCGGTAGCGTTTGTTCTTCCAAAAGAGCGGTAAAATGGCGCCGGCCAGTACCACGATAAGTCCGATGAGCGATTTGGCTGACCAGTCTATACGTTCCCAAAATGACGGTTCGGAGGCATTTTTCTGTGCATATTGCAGTCCGCATTGCATATTTTTGATGATGCCGCGTGATGAAAATGTGGCACCGCTGATGCCATCTATTTTCATTGCTAATGCCTCGTCGGATGTCTTTCCGTTCCAGCGGGTGAGTAGTTGGGACGCTTCTGCAAAGAAATCGGGTGTCTCCGAGTTTTTCAATGCCTTGACTTTGATTATTCGATCTTCTTTTAAATAGATTTCCAAAGGAACTCGACCGCCATATCCTTTAATATCTTTGCCTAATTCGGTCGTGTTAATGACGATGGTGCCATCAGGTTCTGTACGCATTGTGTCAACTTGGGTCGTCTTACTGTTGATTGTCGCTTGGGTTGTTAAATCGTGTCCTAAGACCTTATGATCACGGTTGATGGCCACGGCGATAATTACCATTATGCAGGTGATAAGACAAAACACCTGTTTAATTTTTTCATTCTTCATTCTTAACTTTGTAATATCTTGTTACGCAGGGAGTTGCGAATAGCTTTCCGATTTGTGGCTTTTCATCTTGTAAAAAGCCGTTAATCGTGGGCCGAAAAGCCGTTAGTTGCCCGCTGAAAAGCCGTTAATCGCAACACTGTTTGTTACAGTACGTTTGACTGTATACTGTTGCAAAATTAGCTATAAATATTCAATAATAGGACCTTTCTCCTGCAAAATGATGATTTTTTTGTATTTTTGTCAAACTGAATTTAGGCTAATAATATAATGATGTGAATGAAGACGGAATTTGAAAAAATGCGAAATGGAGAGATGTATTATTTCTCCGATCGGGAAGTTTATGGCAGTTTAGTGCGTGCTAAGGAACTTTGTTGTCAATTGCAGATGATGACGATAAAAAATGCTGATTATCGTTCGGTAATAGAAGAGCTGATTCCTGATATTCCGAAATCTACGATTGTGTGCCCACCATTCTATTGCGATCACGGTAATGGAATTATTTTGGGAGAAAGAACATTTTTAAATTTTGGTTGTACTATATTGGATGAGGCATTCGTACGGATAGGGGCCAATGTAAAAGTCGGACCTAATTGCCAGTTCTATACGCCGCAACACCCTATTGATTATATCGAACGTCGTGAACCGAAAGAGGTTGCTTATCCGATTGTTGTTGGTGATGACACGTGGTTGGGAGGCGGAGTCGTGATTTGCCCGGGTGTTACTATTGGTAACCGTTGTATCGTTGCTGCAGGTTCGGTGGTCGTTCGTGATATACCGGATGATTGTCTTGCCGCAGGAAACCCGGCTGTAGTGAAGAAAGATTTGAGAACTATATATAATAAGGTTAATATTGAATAGATATCTATTTCGTTTTGTAATGATTTTAGAATTTTTTCTTTTTATATTATGATTTTTCTTTATAATC
>NZ_CAUTUT010000011.1:0-106273 GCF_963541955.1 Hoylesella pleuritidis
CGAAAGACAGTCTTGCTCTTGGAAGAAGAGGAGGAATTGCAATCCGTTGTCTTCGGGCACAAAGATAGAGATTTAAAATCTAACAACAAAGAGAAATGAAAGGGAATATCAGAAGATTAACGTGATTTAATGAAACGATACTATCATTTATTATCCCAAACTTGATAAGACTTTATCATTCAATAGATTTTTCTAAGACGATTGTAATCGGTACATCATTCCAGTTTTTGTATCGTTTTGTTACCTTTTTATAACCATTCTTTATAAAAGAAACGGACATTCCGGGATAACCGAACCAACCTCCAACAGTTACTCCTGTTATGTTAAATTTACCAAGACTATCTGTATAGATGTATTGGTTCATTTTATTTCTAATGATTATCACAGAATCTATTGGTTGTTGGGTATCTTGATCAATAACAATACCCTCAATATGTTGTCCGCAGTCACAAGATGAAGTAATTAATCCAAATGCTAAAAGTCCAATAGTAATTTTTTTCATTCTCTTTATTATATCGTGATTATTGATAGTTGAAGTCTAATATTCTACTTCTACAAATATTTACATTCCTTTATTTTGTATTTAGAACACCAAAATAGGATAAATTAATTAGTCTCCTGTATAGATAATTGTTTGATCATTTTCGGCAAGGTCATCATAAGTAAAACAAAATCTCTTGTCTACAATCATCTTTTCTTTAAGTTCTTTTTCTGTATGAGTATTTAACGTACTGCTTTTAAGAATAATGATTTGAAATGTACTATTGTATGTTTTAAGTCCATCTAAATTACTTTGAACATAGGTAGTGTCTCCTGGTTCTGTCAGAAAGTATTCCATTGACAAATTCTTTAATGACAGGGAATCTCCTGCCTCTAATAGTTGGCTGGCACCTACAAATATAGTTTCATTTGACTTATTTACAATATACACTGTACCGATTGGATCAGTCCGGACAAGCTTGAAGTACCAGACACACAGTCATCAATAATATACTGTGAATAAACGTTTTAATTCCTCTTTTCATATTATTCAATATGTTATTACTATGTTTGACCATATTCTCATAAATCTATATTTATCTCATTTATAACGGCAAATACAACTTTTAATGCGCGAGTATCAGAGGAACATAACCGTACTGATCTTTTCGTTTGAATCTGATAACCGGAATCTCCACATGATCTCCATTCATTTTCAACGACTCTATACGGAGATCAAACCATTTGACTCTTGAAGACTTCTTATTTAAAGTCAACCGAAAGGTTACAGGCTCTGTTGTCTGAAAGTTTGGATTCATATATGTATCAAGACTATCTCGCCCCCAGATACCTCTGTTATATACCCGTTCTACCAATGCCTTTGTAATTTTCTTTCCTTTATGATCTACTATACTGACAGAATCGAAGTTAATGTTACAGAGTTGATTCGTATTGAGGAATAAATCAATCTTTATCCTCCTATCAGGTTTTTCCCATACCTGAATAGCTGTCGGAATGATTGGGAATAGCGGAGGACCGAAAAATATGGCGACGTCTCTTGACATATCAGTACCCCACGCCCATATCCCAATGCTGTCGGTATTGTTAGTGTACATATAATAATATGATGGCGGATCCCGTTTCCAACGATCGGACTCTGATACAAAGTCTATTGAACGGTAAATTACCGAACAAGAAGTCAATACCGAAATTATATCTACTAATAATATCAATACAATACTCTTTTTCATAATTAAAAATCTTGCTACCATTTATAATTCTTCTGTTATCTCTCTCTTTCCATTTAGTTAATTCTATGATTCTGTGAACACTACAAATCAAGATTACAGTATCAACAATATCCTTTTGTCTAATCTCCTCTACGGAATACAAATCCAAAGTACTCTCTTTATACACTTTTAATTTTAAACCATTATCTGCCACAACTTTTTGACTTATCTCAATCTTTGTAATTGATGAAGGTGGTATATTCCTCATTTGCTTTGGTGCATCAGGGATAGAGATATTGTCACAAGCTCGTTGTCGCCATAAATCTATTTTTTCCCTTAGACAGATTTTTAATATAACAGAAGATCTCACTGCCATCTCTTCCAGGTTTGTAATAATAGACAGACTACCCCTAAAACTCCTATTCGAAAATATTCTTTATACCCATAATTTATAGACCTGTTGGTTGAATTAACTCAATGAATACGGTGCAAAATACGACTGCTATTTAGAGTATATCTTTGTCTTCTCAAATGAAATATCCTTGACAATCATATCTTTGGTTCGCTCTTGAATGGCTTGCATCCAAGTGTCATCATCCGGGAGACTATTCCAAAATTTTCTATCGTCAATCCATACACCCAAGTCTATATATACAACAAAAACGTCCTCCTTTGCATCCATTTCTTCCGGGGTTTTGTTATATAGAATGACACCTGTCATATACTCTTTCCCGTCCGGTTGACTCCACGGTCCTACCGACATTGTAGACATATGCTTGATTTTGAAACAACTGTGTGCAAACCTATAATATAATTTTGACATTCGGTTTCCTATATAATACTGCCCCTCTCCTTTAATCTTGGAAAGATCTGTCAAGAACTCCTGAATACATTCCTCTTCAGTCTCTTTCATAGTACGAGTTGATTGCTTACTTGCTTGTGCGCAAATGGGTATTACATTTATAAGCAAGAATCCCCAAATAAATATGACTTTTTTCATCATTATGGATAGTATAATCTAGATTAAACAATGATTTTAATTATTTAATATAGTGTATACTTGGCTTTGTTAATTCAACAACATATTTAGTATTTTCATTCATAACGAGTGCCAATATTTAATTATTTAGAAAGATTATATCATTCGTGTGGGTTATTATTCATTATAATATAATGGTTATAGAGATTTTTGCGAACTTGTAAGCGAAAAAACTCCCAGTGAAAATTAGTCTCGTCTGCTATAGCTACACGCTAGTATGATACTGCTTATATACGGATAGATATTGGTGCAATCAATATAGACTCAATATTATTATCCTGCTGACATCCAATACAGAGTAGACGAACCACAAATCACGTTCTCATCCAACGGATATAAGGCGAATAAATGTAACATCGTTTTCATATAAAATTGTTTAAATTATTTTTTACAAATATAGATTTTATTTCTATAAGATGCAACTTTTACACAATTATTTTTGTCTAAAATGCAAAAAAATGAGATTTTCAAAACAGTTTTAGAGAAAATACAACTAAAAATGACAGGATATACAACCGAGATTATTCAAGAGCCATCTTGGCTCCAATTGTTTGTCGTTTAATTTTAGTGTTAATGAGTTAAAATATGTATCCGAAATGTTTCTGAGAGTATTTGGGTATGTGTGTCGTTAAGGAGGAGATAGTATGCAGTAAGAAAGTGTTTTCGATGGCTGTAAAGGTAAGATATGTACAGTGAAGTTTGTTCCTGATTTCCCGACAACGACTCATATTCAACAAGTCAGGTAGTCCATCCTGAGAAGTATACGACTTGTGGGGCAGTGCTATACGAGTGCTACCCCAGAGGTATACGACTTCTCAGAGTGGCGTATGCTACTGCTGGCTTTAATGATCGAATGGTGATTCCGGCTACCTCACTGTCAGCTCACAGGTGTCTGTGATCTTCTTGCCGTCGCCGATACCTGTGGCGGTGAGGATATTGTGCCCGGGATGCAGCGTGACGCGGAAGGTGCAGAGGCGGATGTCGTTGGGGGCGAGCGTCTGAATAGGGGTGCCGTTGAGGGAGAGACGCACTTGCCGGCAGTTGGAAAACACTTGGATCTCGGTCTCCCGACGACGGCGCTCGGTGCACCTCTTACCGGCGATGTAGACCATCGGCTGCGGATTCCAGTTGGCCTTGTAGAAGTAATAGGCATCCTTCTTCACCTTACGGTCGTGCGTCACCAAACCTTTATCGTTGATCCCGGGACGGTCGCCCTCGGTGCGATGCGCTGCGCCGAAGTCGAACATGTTCCACACGAACGTGCCCCATACATAAGGACGATGGGAAAGAATATCCCAATTACGGATGTGGTAATAGGTCTGCCAGTTTTCGGGATGCCACCAGCCTGTGGGTGTCGGCTGAGTCAATGAGTCCTGCTGCTGATAGACACTGGCACCGGCTCCGTATTCGCTGATACCGATACACAGATTGGGATGCTCGGCGTGGGTCTTATCGAGATAAGTGGCCAAAGAGTTGGGCGTTGACCCGTACCAACCGTCGTAACGGTTCCAGGCTATGACATCGGTGACGAAATTCATTTCGCCCTGCTGATTGCTGGCACAGGTGGTGGGGCGTGTGGGATCTTCTCGGTGGGCAAGGGCATTCAGCTCCTTGATATATTCCAAGGGGTTGTCGCCGTCGTATTTAAGTTCGTTGAAAAGGCCCCATACACAGATACTCGGATGATTATAGTTCTGTCGAATCAGCTCACGAAGTTGCTGCTTGCCGTTATCGCGGAAACGCTCTGTATCAACGAAACCTTTATCGGCATAACCGCCGGGGCCCACGAAAGGAATCTCCGCCCAAGTTACGATTCCCGTTCGATCCATCTGCTTGTGGGTATAATCTGAGTGCGGATAGTGTGCCAGTCGGACGGCATTCACACCCATTTCACGCATCAATCGGATATCTTCGTCGATGTGTGCATGCCGCAGGGCGTTGCCCACTTCTGCGCGTTCCTGATGGCGACAAACACCGTGCAGGGGTAGATGACGACCGTTGAGGAAGAATCCCTTGGCAGAATCGAAGTGATAATAGCGTAGTCCGAGAGGTTGCGTCACCTCATCTATGAGCGTTTGCCCGCGCCATATGGATACCTTAACCGTATACATAAATGGGTCTTCGGTTGCATTCCATAGATGAGGACGAGCGATGGAGAAAGGAATGTCAATAGTTTGAGCGGTTGTTCGGGGCCGAACTTTCACGCTTTTAGTCCGTTCCGTAATAACGGATGAGCCGTCAAGGACCTGCACACGGATATCAATAGTCTGTGTTGTCGCTGTGCTGTTAGATAACACAATGCCGGTTTCGACTGTAGCCGATCTATCGTTTACTTCTTTTTGACGCAGATAGATGCCGGGTGAAGCGTAGTCGAGTGGAGAGATGCACACATTGTCCGTAAGTAACAAAGCTACGTCTCGATAGATTCCGCCATAGAAATTGAAGTCGCCCACGAGAGGCATTACGTCTAATTGCTCGCCGTTGTTGACTCGTACTAACAAGATATTGTCTTTGCCGTAATCCACTTTATTTGTCAGTTCAAGTACGAAAGCCGTATAGCCGCCGCGGTGCTCGCCGATGTGACGACCATTGATGAAGACATCGGCAATGCTGTTGGCTCCCTCAAAACGAATGAAGAGCCGATGCTGACGCCAACTTTCGGGCACGAAGAATGTTTTGGTGTAGTTGCCGATGCCGCGTTTGTAGTCCTGTTTTCCGCTCTGCGCGTCGACGGCATTCCACGTGTGGGGCAAGTCTACCCGTTGCCCGCTACTTTTTTGCACCTGATGAGAGAATCGAAACCACCAGTTGTCATTAAACGTTATCGTGCGTCGCTGTGCTTGCAACGAAAGTACTATGGACAACAGTGCGAGGAGTATAGAGGTTCGCCTCCATATTTTCCCCTCTTTTGAAGAGACGGAGAGAGGTATATGAGCCCCTTTTCGTACTGCCAAATAGCCAATTTCTACATACATTGGATTTATAATAAAAAAATCCTATATTGGTACAAACTCGGTAATATCTTTCTCTACCATTTTATAGTCTTATCGATTCTGACACGCTTTCTGAAAGTATAATTCCTGGCGAGCCTTGCGTACCAATGCCTCTAAGTAATAATAGTCGGCATAGTTGAGCGGCTTGTCAATCTCATTGTTGTGCGGGATACTGCCCACGGAGTGCATCAGGATGAAGTTGCCGTTCTGTCCCGCCGGAGCTGTGTATTTTTCCGAAGCCAAGCTGCGCATTATCTTATCGGCATAGCTCTTGTATTCCTCTGCATTTTTGAGGTCGACGGTGCACAGCTCATACAGTGCAGAAGCGATGACAGCTGCGGAAGATGCGTCGCGCGGTTCGGCGGGAATCTTGGGGGCACTCATATCCCAGTAAGGAATGCCGTCGGCAGGTATTGCCGGGTGATTTTTCATCATTCGGAATGTTTTGATGGCCTGGTCGAGGTAACGCTGATAACCGGTGAATCGATAGCACATCGTATAGCCGTAGATGGCCCACGCCTGTCCGCGGCTCCAAATCGACTCGTCGGCATAGCCCTGGGCCGTTTGGCGATGACGCACGTGACCGTCGGCAAGACTGTAATCTACCACGTGATAGCAACTACCATCGGGACGGAACTGGTTTTGCAACGTGCGGTCTGCGTGGCTGACAGCAGCTTTGAAGAAAGTGGAATCGCCCGACAAACGTGTGGCGTTGAACATCATTTCAAGATTCATCATATTGTCTATGATCACGGGACACTCCCAGCCTCTCTGAGACTGCCATCCACGGTCGACATTCCACGACTGGATGATACCGGCAGAGGGACGGAAGCGGGTGAGCAACGACCGTGCCGCCGTAACGATTACGTCCTTATCAGCTTGGTTGCCAGTTAATCGTAGGCTATTGCCGAAACTGCTGTTGATGATAAAACCCACGTCGTGATGACTTGTGAGGTGCTGTGCCTGCTTGATGGATTGGGTGAAAGCATTTGCCTTGCCGGCCCAGAAGTCGTCGCCGGTCAGTTCGTACATATACCACAACGAGCCGGGAAAGAATCCGCTGCGCCAGTCTTCATAATTGCAATAGAAGACCTTGCCGTCTTTTGTCAGCGTGACAGGGTTCAGAATCTTTCCGCTGCGATCGATAACTTTCAATTCATTGCCGAGTTGTACCTTGGCATTAGCGATGATTCTTTTGATCAGGTTTATATCCGAGTCGCTGCCGAGTCGGGCCGAAGCTGCCGTCAGGAGCGACAGGAATAACAGGGTAAGAACAGATCTTCTCATTCTTTTACTTTGTCTTTTTAACGATTACATAATTATAAATTCCTTTCAGGGCGGTCGTGCGGGCCGTGAGCGTTATGCGGTAAATCTCACTGCCCCAGACCTTCGACAGACGAGGGTCTGTCAGGCTCACCTTCTCGATACTTGGTTCGAAGGTTGCTGCGTCATAGCTCAGCGCAGCGGTAATACCTTTGACATTGATTACCACGAGTCCCTTTTTACTGATATCCACGTTGCCCCACGTCAGGAAATTCACTTTGTTGGGTGCCTTGGCTTCTTTCAGGATGAAGTTGTCCGAGATGAGCAGGCGGTTTTTCTTAAGCTGGTAGGAACGCGTCCAATGCTCTACGGCAGCTTCGGTCGGGTAGGCCCCTGCAATGTCGGCGGAAAACGACAGACTCTTGGCATCGGCTTTCACGTTGCGGGCCTTGTATTGAGCGCCGAACTGCTCGGACACACCGTTGATCATCGGCAGATTGTGATAATCGCTCTGCATTGTCCAGATGGTGTAGCGCTCTTTACTGAAAGTCTTTCGGGTATAGGTTCCTACGCCGGCATCGATCATTACCGGCACATTGTCAAAAGCGAGAATGAAAGTTCCCACATCGTTGTGGTTATGACTCTCGTTATTGAATCCGCCCTTGGCGGCCAAAAATGCACCGCCGCTGCGCATATAGCAGAACTCTGTCTGCGGATACCACGTGAAGTCGGGATACTTGAACTCGCTCTTTTCCTTGTTCAGCAGAGGCCGAAAGCGGAGCGTTTCGAGGCCGATATATAAATCCATCCAACTGCTCGGCAGTTTCGAGGGATACAGCTTTTCGCGCATTGCGGCCATCGATTTCATCATCTTACTGTTCACAGCGACGCCGTAGCGGTAAATGAGCGAAGTGTTTACTTCGCCGGCACGGGCCGATGCATCTGCGAAATTGGCTACCCATTCGTCGCCGATATACGAGCGGGCAATGTATTCGCCCATCTTTCGAATCTGCTCGTTGCCGAACAGGTTGATCTTTCCACCCGTGATGAGCGATAACTCCGATAGGTAATCGTAGAGCTTGCCCGAGGCGTGCCCCCAGTAAGAAGGTCCTTCTTCGCAAGCTCCGTCGCTCTTGACGTAGTTGAGAAACTTGTCGACAGACTCCATCGATTTGTATACGGCCTTGGCCAGCGTGTCGGGATTGTCTTCCAACAGCATAAAGCAAAGCAGCGCATTGGCGTTACACCACGGTGTCCAGTTATTGAGCAGAGCACCCTCTTTGTAGTTGCGCCCCATCCACCAAAAGTCGTCGCGCTGCATAAACGGGTCGAGCTCGCGCTTCTGCAACTCGTGACGCAGGCGCAGGGCAATCATCGGATCGATCTTGTCGAAGCTGTCTTTCAGGAAATAATAAGTCCACGACAGCATTTGTGCCATACCACCCTGATGTAGTTCGAGAACGTCTTCCCGAAAGTCGGGCATCGCGCGGCGCGTCTTCTGGAAGACGGCCAGATGGGCCGATTCTGCCCACGACGTCATCTCGCTGAAAAACAGTACTCCGTTCATCAGGTCGTTGACGAATCGCCCCTTGCCCTCGGCCAGTTCTGCCATCAGCAGGATGCTGAACACACGAGCGTTCTGGTTGTTCGGGTTCTGCATCGTATTGCGGTTGCCCGACTTCTCATATTCTAAATAGTCAGTAGCCCTGACCACCGTCCAATGATAGTCTAAATACTGCTGTCCGGCCTTGATGATGTCTTCTTTGCTGTCGCCGATGAGCCGATCCCAGCCGGCTCTGTCGTCGTAAGCAGGATAGGGCACCCACTTGCGGTCTGTCACCAGATATTGCCGTACCTGTGCTTCGGTGGCGGCATTCTCTAACAGGTTCCGCTTCTCGTAGGCCTGCGCCGGTAGCCATACCACAGCGAGCAAGGCTGCTGCCGTGAAAAGTTTTTTTATCATCATTCTCATCTTATGTTGATTTCCTACAATGCCTCCGACATCCCCTCGGCAGATACCCTTAGGATTAGTCTCCGTTATTCCCCAAGGGGTTGTGGTTGTCTACCCCTGGGGAACATCGGGGTCTACTCCTGGGGAACACTGAGGTCTACCCCAGGGGAACGCGACAGTCTACCCCAGGGGGAGACGCTCGTCTACCCTAAGAGCGCCTTCTGAGGGTCCTTCAAGGTGTTTACCAATTGGGATTCTGCGTGAGCTTATCGTTTTTCTCGATTTCGTCGGCAGGAATAGGCCAGAGATAGTCGCGTGCGGTAACGACGCGAGTGTAACGGAACCTGCCCGTAATGTCTTTTTCTGTTCGCCCGTTGAGCGTTTCCAAGAGCTTCCAGCGCTTCATATCGCTGAAGCTGTGACCCTCGCCGGCCAATTCTACGGCACGCTCGTGGCGTATGCGCTCAAAGACTTCCGCTTTGGTCGTGGCTTTCAGATAATCAGGACCGCTGTTGATGCCCGGCATCTCCACGCTCTTGCGGGCGCGTACTTGGTTGATCAGCTTCACGGCACCCTCTTGGTCGCCCAATTCGTTCTGGCATTCGGCCAGCATCAACAGCACGTCGGCGTAACGGATGAGTGGGAAGTTGATGGGCGTATGGGCACGGTTGTTGAGTGCTCCGCCCATATTTCCTTCGGGTACGAATTTGCGCCACAGGTAGATCTCATAGTTGCCGTTGACACGCACATAGCCTTTTCCGCTGGTGATAGAGGGGGCGATGACGAATTCGCAGTCTTCCTGCGCGTTGGCATACCAGCCGATGTATTTGGTGTAAGGCAGCAGTACGGTGGCATTCATTCGCGGATCGCGCTGTGCATACATTTCCAGAAGTTTACCTTTGGCAGCGGGATAGGCCTTTACTTTTCCTTTTTCCATCGTTGCGCGGAATGTCTTCACCTTGATCTTGTCGTCTGTCTTGATGCCGGGGAACCAATCGTCCCAATCGAACGGGCGGCCATCTTTATACTCGTAGGTGTCTACGAAATGTGGAGAGACCATTACGTTGTTCCAGCAACTGCCGTAAGACTCGCGCGAGCCCATATAGAAACACATCGGCATGCCCAGATCGGTTCCGACACCGCCCATATTCTGAATGGCGAAAATCATCTCCGAACTCTCGTCGCCGCCCGGTTTGAAGAGATTGGCATAGTTGTCATACAAGGCATACAGGCCGCTGCCGATTACTTGTTTGAAGCAGTCGGTGGCTTTCTGGTAATCGCGGTTGTATAGATGCACCTTGCCTTTAAATGCAAGGGCGGCATACTTGGTAGCTCGTCCGTAATCGGCCTTACCCCATTTCTCAGGCAATCCGGCAACGGCTGCATCTAAGTCTTTCAGTATGAAGGTGCGTACCGAGTCGGCAGTACTGCGCGGGTTGGTCATCTTGTTGTAACTGTCGTTTACCACAAGCGTTTCGTCATAGAGAGGAACGCCTCCCCAGAAATCCATCAATGCGAAATAATACAGTGCGCGCATAAACTTGGCCTCGGCCTTGTACTGTGCTTTCAGCTGGTCGCTCATTTCGCATTTGTCTACATTCTGAAGCACGCCGTTAGCCCTGGCCACGCCTTCGTACAGGTGCTTCCACTTGCTCAGCACCTTATCGTTCTTCACATCGTAGGTTCCTCGCTGGAAAGTCTGGTACGAGGGGTTATCGTAACCCATTGCGATGCCGCCGAGCCCGTCCATCGAGAATTGAAGCCCGAACGTATCTTCATATTTCATTGCACTGTAAACCGCCATCATCGCTTCTTTGGCGTGCTCTTCATTCTTATAGAATTTGCTGGAACTCAGCTGGTCGGCAGGCACGCGATTGAGGTCGTAACAGCCGGAGAGCAATAGCGTTACCGCGGTTGTGGCTGCGATTAAATATTTCTTTTTCATCTTAGGATTCTGTTATTAAAATGATACATTAACGCCGATAACGGCCTGTTTCATCGAAGGATAATCTATACCGCTGACTTCGGGGTCGAAGCCTTTATAGCCCGTAAAAGTAAAGAAGTTTTCCAAGCTGCCATAGAGGCGGACACGCTCTACACCTGTCTTTACTATCAGAGACTTAGGAAGGGTGTAGCCTAATTGGATGTTGCGGATCTTTACGAAACTTTTATCCTGTAAATAGAAGTCGCTCAACTGGGTGTTGATTTTGTCCTGGTAGTCGAGCAGGCGGGGATAAGTGGCATCTGTTCGGCCTTCATACCAACGACCGTCGGCAATCTCTTTGTTGATCTGATAGCCGTGACGAACGGTTGGCGTGTTGTAAGCAGCGTGTTGCCAATATACTTTTGCTCCGAAAGCTCCTTGTATGAGCGCCGATATGTCGAATCCTTTCCACGCCGCATTCAGACTGATACCCATCAGGAACTTGGGGTTAGGACCGTCGCTCACGATCTCTTTATCGTTGTTGTCGATGATACCGTCGTTATTGACGTCTTTGTAAAGCAGGTCGCCTTTCTTCGGTGTACCGAATGCTGCAAACGGATTCACCTTCTTTCCGTCGGGTCCCACAGGTGCATTGTCAATCATCTTTTGTACTAACTTCATATCTTCATCGGTCTGCAACAGTCTTTCCACACGCAGCAGATACTGCGAATTGATGCTGTGCCCTTCCCATATCAGATTGGGGCCGTTAATGGCCATACCACCTTTATCTCTGCCTTTAAACTTGTTCACTTTGTTAGTCACGTACGTAAAATTGGCCGTTGCACCATAAGAGAAGTCTGCGGTTTTGTCTTGCCAGCCCACGGTGAATTCTACACCGCTATTGGTTACCGTTGCGCTGTTGACTTTCGGAATCGATGTGATGCCATGAACGCCGGGTGCAGGAAGGTTAATCAGAATATCGGTGGTGCGCTTGTTGAAGTAGTCGAAAGTTCCGGTCAGGCGGTTGTTGAAGAATCCGAAGTCGAATCCTAAATCGAAAACCTTGGTCGTTTCCCACGTCAGCAGCGGATTGGCGAGTGCAGCCTGTGCCATACCTGTCACCATAACATTGCTCAAAACGTAGTTGTATTTACCTTTGTTACTGGTGTACAGCGATTGTGAATCATAATTCCCGACAGAGTTGTTACCCAAAGAACCGTATGAAGCGCGCAGTTTTAGATTGCTCAATTGGTTGTTGAAGGCTCTTTCCATAAACTTCTCTTGGTTGATACGCCAAGCTGCCGATGCTGACGGGAAGTATCCCCAACGTTTGTTAGATTTAAATCTTGAAGAACCGTCGGCACGCAGATTGAACTCAAACAGATATTTGTCTTCCCAGTTCAGGTTAAGTCGGCTGAAATAGGAACGCATTACCCACTCGGTCTTGTTACCGTTGGCACTGGCTTGGCCGGTAGCTCCGTCGAGAGAGTTCATGCTCAGATCGATCAAGTCTTGTTTGGTTACGCCGAAACTCTTGAATCTGTACAGCTCCTGACTGGAACCTAACATCAGATTGAATGTAAGCTTGTTCTTGAGCAGTTTATTTTCATAGCGCAGTACGGCGTCGTTGAAATAACGTTCCGTCTTGCCGTCATAATTATAGAAAGTAGACTTCGTTTTCGTCGTATATGTAGCCTGTTCAGTCAGGAAATTCCATCCTTCGTGTAATACCGGTTTGCGAGTGATTTCCTGATCCAGCAGCTCATATGAGTAGCTTAACGTGAGTGAAAGTCCTTTCATCGGCTTCAACGTAGCTAAAAAACGTGGGTGGAAATTGTTTTTTCGATTCTCTCCGGTCCATTTGTAGGCGCGTAACAGCGGATTGTTGGCCGAACTCTGTGCAGCATCTTCTTCATTATTAACGGCACCGAAACGACCATCGGGTGCACGGAAAACCATTCCCGGTGTCGTGGCCGAAGCATAAGTGAAAACATTATCTATCTCGTGGTTTCCCGGTTGTATATCCGAGACATAACCGCTCATCTGCATTCCGATGTTCAACCACTTGGCAACGTCGACATCCATATTCAACCGACCATTATATTTCGTAAATCCGGCATTGTACATTACACCTGGATTGTTCAGGTAACCGAATGACCCGTAGAAACGGATTCGGTCTGAACCGCCTGAAACAGACACGACATGGTTCGTGGAAACAGAGTTCTTAAATGTCTCATCTATCCAATCGGTATTGGGATATTTCAAAGGATTCCGCCCAGCATCATTTCTCCAAGTGTCAATGGAATTCTGACTGAACAAAGGTTTTTTGCCGCTGTTGACATAACCTTCATTGATCAGCTCCATATATCTTGCATAATCGGACACGGGTGTCAATGTCTTTCGGATGGATTCAAACGAGATATAGCCGTTATAATCTACTTTGATCTTACCTTTCTTTCCGCTTTTCGTGGTAATCAGAATAACGCCATTGGCGGCGCGAGAACCGTAGATGGCCGACGAAGCTGCATCTTTCAGAACTGATACAGACTCAATATCCTGTGGATTTACGGTGTTAATGCCGCCTTCCGAACCGTCGATGATGACGAGCGGAGCCGAAGAGTTGAGTGTACCTTGCCCACGCACAAGAATGGAGGAATTGTCATTACCCGGTTGGTTATGATTGGATGTCACCGATACACCTGCGGCCATACCGGCCAAAGCTTGTGAGACATTGGTAATAGGCCGACTCTCAGACAACTTCGATACATTGATGGCCGATACGGAGCCTGTCATATTCACCTTTTTCTGTGTTCCGTAACCTACCACGACAACTTCATTCAGCGCCTGATTGTCTTCGCGCATCATTACAACAATGTTTTTTCGCGCGTTTACTTTCACTTCTTGCGTGGTATATCCGATGCTTGAGATAACCAGAACAGCATCAGGTGATGATACTTTAATCGTAAAATGACCGTTCAGATCAGATACGGTTCCGTTTGTAGTACCCTTTTCCATAATGCTTGCTCCAACCATCGGCCCCATTGCGTCAGCAATATTGCCGGTCACGGTAAAAGCATCTTGCACGGCAGCAACAGACGAAACTCTGTCCGCATTCATACCGGTGTTAGATGCATCTGCATACGCAGTCAGTGCAACCAAGGACATCGCTGTCCCGAGAAATAGTTTTCTCCAATGCACATTGCATTCGTTATTCTTCATAAGTTAAATATATAAGTTAATAAATTATCTGTTAATCGTACGTCTTTAGTTTTTTACGGCTATGATATTAATAAGGAATCATATTAGACAGGATGCGTTTTTTATACCACGGATCATCGATTTCTTTAAGCATCTGTCCCATTTGGGCATACAAGTGCTTCACAATGTCGGGATGATCTTCGGGTTTCAAGTTATGCATTTGATAAGGATCGTTCTTGTCATCGAAGAATAAGACCTCCTTTATTTGATGCTTTTTATTGATATAAATAGCTAAGGTGTAGTCGGCCGTCTTGATACCACGGGCCGACGGGAAATAAGACACGATTTTACCTTCTGCATTTTTGTCGCCATTAACGTTTTGAATATATAACGCACCGCCCGGTCTCTGCACTCGAGCATTCTTATCGAAGAACAGTGCTGAGTAGTCTTTGCCCTGCACTTCGGTAGGAATACGTTTGCCGAGTCCTACCATTCCAAGAATGGTAGGCATAATATCAGGCGACGATAACAGCAGGTTGTCTACACGAGGAGCCATCTTACCCGGATAACGCACGATGAAAGGTACGTTCATCGACTCAGCATAGGGCGAATTCTTAGGGTCTTCGGTATTCTGACTGCACATTGTTTCACCGTGATCCGATGAGAATATTACGATGGTATTCTTATCCAATCCGGCTTCTTTAAGGGCCGCTAAAATCTGTCCGAACGCCCGATCGACTCCTGAAACCGATGCAAAATAAAAGCGGGCTGATGCTGCCTTTTCCAATGTTTTGTCAACATTGGGCCGAATAAGCAGGCTATCGATAGGTTTGTCCCGGTAAAGCGCATAATCTTCTTCCATACAATCGCTCATCGACCGGTAAGGACTGTGAGGCGGATTCATTCCCACCATTAATAAGAAAGGTTTACGGGGATCGCGCACATTATCCTTATTACGAATATAGTCGATGGCCTTTTGGGCTTCGTGTAACGGAGACCACTCGTGTGGTTCGTGTTTCATACCGTTGGTATCCCAGTAATGCGGATTCTTGTGTACATCGAATGTCCCGTAAGAATACCAGTAATTAAATCCGTGACGACGCTCTTTGGGAGTATAGGCATCCCATGCAGGGATACGATTTTCTACGTAATGTCCCGGCCGTTGTGGGTCGTTGGGTGTAGGATAGTGTGCGTGCAGTTTGCCGATATACCCGCAATCATAGCCCGCTTTGCTCATAACGTCGCTGATACACTCGGCATCATCGCGTAGTGAACTGTTCGGGCGATTGGAATTGCAGTTCAGTGTGATACCACTTTTATTAGGATACATTCCCGTTAACAGCGATCCGCGATGCGGACTGCTTAACGGACAATTACTCATTGCCGATGAGAGCACCACAGCTTCACGGGCAAATCGGTCGAGATTGGGCGTAAGAACAGGATCTCCTGTCGTACGGAGTTGATCCCGGAAGCCCTCTTGGCGCCAGAATCCCATTGCAAAATTGCGAAACTGATCAGGAAAAACATAGATGACGTTAGGCCGTTGCAATGGTTGTGTCTTTACTTTTTTGGCCATTCCTATCTGCGGAATAATGGCCAAGCTACTTATAAGTAGATTGAACGTTTTCATCTCTGAGCTGTGCGTTTAAGGAGACTTATACTGTATTTGTAATAATACTTGATTAGCTTTGGTGCAAAATTATAAATGAAAAACAAAATCCGATAGCACATATTGTACAAAAAAAGTACAAAATTGTCCATTTCCTTGTTTTTATCTCTTTATTTATTGACTCTTGAATTGATCTCAATAATCGTACCGATGCACACGATTGCTATGTCAATGAACTATTCAGCAGTGTAGAATTCTATACTTTTCGCAGAATGTGGAAATCATATTATGCTCTCTGTTTTACAACGTTCGTTCGATTTTTATTCGTAACTTTGCACGCAAATAATGACAATGAAGAAACTATATATTGAGACTTATGGCTGTCAGATGAATGTGGCAGACAGCGAGGTTGTTGCTTCTGTGATGAAGATGGCAGGCTATGAGCTGTGCGAAAACGAGGCAGAGGCCGACGCAATATTTATGAATACGTGTAGCGTCAGGGAGAATGCGGAGAACAAGATATACAATCGGCTCGACACATTACACGCTGAACAGAAGAAAGGGCGACGCGTAATTTTGGGCGTATTGGGGTGTATGGCCGAACGAGTGAAAGATGATCTCATCGAGAATCACCACGCGCAGCTCGTTGCCGGTCCTGACTCGTATCTCAATCTGCCCGATATGATTGCGCAGGCAGAGACAGGTAATAAAGCTATTGACATCGATTTGTCGAAGACAGAAACTTACCGAGACATTGTTCCGCAACGTATCAGTTTAGCAAAGATAGGCGGTTTTGTGAGCATTATGCGTGGTTGTGACAACTTTTGTCATTATTGCATCGTGCCTTACACACGCGGTCGCGAGCGGTCTCGTGATGTTTCGAGTATTCTGAAAGAGGTAAAAGACCTGCAACAACAAGGTTATAAGGAGGTAACTTTGCTGGGACAGAATGTGAATAGCTATCAAGTCCGATCCGAGGGAGGTCTCTCTTTCCCTCAGCTTTTGCGTCTCGTGGCGGCCGAAGTGCCGCAAATGCGTGTACGATTCACCACTTCGCATCCTAAGGATATGAGTGATGAGACACTCAAAGTGATTGCAGAGATGCCCAATGTATGCAAACATATCCACCTGCCTGTGCAAAGCGGAAGTGATAAAATACTCAAACTGATGAATCGGAAATATACTGTTGAGTGGTATATGAATCGTGTTCGGGCCATCCGCAAGATGATTCCCGATTGCGGATTGTCCACTGACATCTTCGTGGGTTACCACGATGAAACCGAGGAAGATCATCGACTCTCGCTCGATTTGATGCGTACCGTGGGTTACGATAGTGCTTTTATGTTTAAGTATAGCGAGCGTCCCGGCACCTATGCGTCCAAGCATCTGCCCGATAATGTGCCCGAAGAGGTGAAGATTCGGCGGTTGAACGAACTTATCAAGTTACAGACCGAGATGTCGGCAGCAGCCAACAAACGTGATGAGGGCAGTGTTTTCGAAGTGTTGGTAGAGGGGCCCAGCAAGCGCAGTCGCGAGCAGTTATGCGGCCGGACAGAGCAAAACAAGATGGTAGTCTTCGATAAAGGCAAGCATCATATCGGCGAATTCGTCAAGGTCCGCATTACGGGCAGCACCTCAGCAACGCTTTTCGGTGAAGCGATAGGATAAAAGACAGGGCCTCTCCCCTGCCCCTTTAAGAAAAGGGAGATGATTATTAAAACAGGATAATAAAACAAAGGGTTATGAAAAGAATTATTTTGCGTTGTGCACTTGTATGTGCAGCGTGTATCACAAGCATTGAAATGCAAGCACAAGTTGATTTCAACAATGTGCTGAATCAGGTGAAAAATGCAGCCGCTTCGGTATCGTCAAGTGTGTCAGACGGTACGACTGCATCGGGATTAACGACTGTTTTCGCAGCTAATAAGGTGGCAACGAAAGACAAAGTCATCGGGAATTGGACGTATCAAGAGCCCGCTATTGTATTCAAAAGTCATAATTTCTTGAAGAATGCAGGCGGTAAAGTGGTATCGAATATCATTGAAAAGCGTTTGCAAAATAAGTTGGATGGCTACGGATTCAAGCGCGGCGAGGTGAAGATGACATTCGACAAGGACGGCAATTTTACACAATCGCTGAAAGGGAAAGCGCTCAAAGGCACTTATGCTATCAACGGCAGTAATCTCGTTTTGAAGTATGGTGGGCAGGTAAGTCAAGTTGTCGGCACTACGCAACTTGACGGAAAGAATCTTCTTATCGTGATGGATGCCAGTAAACTCCTCGCTTATATGAAAGTGGTCGGCGCTCTTTCCAATGATGCTACACTGAAAACCGCTTCTTCATTTATCGGCAGTATGGACGGAATGTTGTGTGGATTGCGACTCATCAAGTAGTAAAAAGATGAGCTTTTTTAGTTGATAAGTGAACGAGTGGACAAGTTAACAAGCTAATTTGTCCATTCGTTCTCTTAAAAAAATATCTTGTTTACTCGTCAATTTGTCTACTCGTCAATTTAAAAGACCAACTACTTATCTGTCAAATAATCATACCGAAAACACGCATTGATACTGCGCTATTTCCCATACGATGATGATTCGGTCGGAAATACACGATTTTTGATAGATTTATAATCGGTTGATTATTAGTCTTCTAAGATTTTTATAGGGTATCGGCAGCATTAAAATACCTTGTAAAAAGACCTTAATGAGCTACCGAAGAACTGTTTTTCGTGTGCTCACTAACAGCTTTTGGCCTTCCCAAAAGGTCTTAATCGCAACGATATCAGCCAAAAACAGATGAATGGAGAACATAAATCAGTATTCTCAGTCACATTTTCCGCGCCGGATGGCAACAGTGAATCGACACGCTTTTGTCCGTATTTTTCATAGAAAATCCATATCCCCGAACCAATTTTCACAGCCTAATGAAGATACCTGTCATTATTTTTCGTATCTTTACGGCGTATTATATGAAAGGAAATCAGAATGAAAATGCTCCACAGAATTTTGGCAGCAATGCTGTTGACGGTTGTTTACAGCAGCACGATGGCACAGTCGGCAGATCGTCGGGCGGGTGCTGCGATGAATGCATCCGACTGGTTTCGTCTGCGGAAAATATATCGGACAGAGAGCCACTTGATGTCGTCTTTCCTTAGGGATATGGCCAAGGCCCTGCTCGACGACGCTTTCAACCGTTCCGAGGAGGCCGCTATCTCGATTCGAAAGCTGCTGAAGGAGCATCGGAGCAAGATGGGATTATCTAACATCGAGTCGATGGTTTACCTGCTGGCAGCAAACGAGAGCAAGGCCGGTCATAACAAAAAGGCAGCCAACATACTACGCGATTTTCTGCAACAAGCGCAGAACAGGCTCGACAGTACATATGCTCGGATGTTTGTTTCACACGAAAGGCAGTTCCGTGAGATGGCTAAATATGCTGTCAATAAGGTTGAGGGAGATCTCAAAGCGTGTGACATTCCTTTCCGTATCGACTCGATCGGACCTGAGAAAAAGCGTAGTATACAGATGACAATACCCGCAGAGGTGAACGGAATAGGGTGTGATATCAACTTCGATACAGGTGCCGGTGTCAACATTATATCGCCGGAGCTGGCTCGAAAGTGCGGTATGCGGATGATCGATGCGCGTTCGTGGGTGGCCGGTGTGAATATGGTGATGGGAGGAGTGGCCCTTGCCGATCGAGTGAAATTGGGTAACTTAGTGTTGCGCAATGTGCCGTTCAATGTCATTAAAATCACGTCCGGTAATGCCGTTGCCGACCAATATCTGCGTCACATGGACTGTGTAATGGGTATTCCGCTGATGCGTGTGCTGCGAAAGGTGCAAATCGATTTTGCGGACAACCGTCTGCTTGTTTCCCGTGAAGTGCCCGCAAAGTCGGAACCGAATCTTTGTATGAACTCGTCTAACGGTTTGATGCAATTACAAATGGAGCACGACGGCGACACGCTGATTGTAAATCCCGATACAGGAGCAGGCCATTTGGCCACGCTCTACTATCGATATTTCAAACGCAATGCCGCCGCCGTTACTTATAAAGGTGCCCGAACGGTGAACAGTTCGGCCGGAGTAGGGGGCATCTCGGTTACCAAAGGCTATCTACTGAAAGACTTTTCGCTCGGTATCGGAGGCATAAGCTACCTACTTCCCGACGTTTTTATCAGTATGGAAGCGGAATCCGACCGCAATATTCCGGCATCATTCGATGGCAATGTAGGTCTTGAATACTTCCAGAAGTTCAAGTTCGTGACATTCGATTTGGATCATATGGCAGTTTCGCTGACGCCCTATTAAAGAGTTACTTTTCCCAATTTCGCTCTTGGGGCGGCAATGATTTTACCACGATATCGCGATGTTTGGTGCCCGTGAGTACCTTGGTTGCCACGGCTTTGACATCGTTTGGTGTTAGGAGACCGAATGGATTGTCTTCTTTCTCATTGTCGGCTACGGGCGGCACATTGCCTTTCTCGGCATAAAGATTGAGCATTCCCATCCACAAAAGTGCTTCGGGGCGCTGTGCGTCGTCGTTATCCGCTGTGTTTTCGTCCATTGCCAATGGTACCAAAGCATTCTTGAACTCATCTGTCGAGAAATTACCGCGGGCTATTTCTTCCAGCAATCGATAGGCCATCGACTTGGCTTCATCGGTTCGCGAACGCTCGGTGGTGAAATGAATGCCCAGTGTTTCGCTGACAGCAGGATGCTCCTGATAAGATGCGTTGACGGCAATGCTGTATGTAATATGTTCTTTTTCGCGCAACACGGTGAAGAAACGGTTTTCCAAAATACTGCGGAATACTTCCCAAGCAGCTTGTTCGCGTTCGGTAAGCGGTTTGTCGTTGCTGTACGATATTTCGATTTCGCCGACGTCGCCATCGATATCTGCTGTCAGTTCTCGATTGATTTCACGGGCCGGGGAAGCGTAATCCATCGGTCGGATCTGTACTTTCGGCGTACCGGGAACGCCCGGCAGCGAGGCGATATACCGCTCTATGAGTTGCCGAGCCTGCGTTTCGGGAATGCTGCCGACCAAACAGAACGTGAAGTTTGCAGCGTTTCCGAAATGGCGTTTGAACTCAGCCGCTACATCATCGAGCTTCATCCGATCGTAAAATGCCGTGTTAGCCTTGGGATTTTCAGCACTTGGCGGGAACAGAATATCGTGAATAGAATCCTGAACGGCTGCCATTCCCGTGCGGTTTCGTGTCTCATAGATATACTTGCTGCGCTGAACGTACTTATCGAAAATGTGTTGACGAAATGTTTGATGCGCCAAAACTAAGTGGAGATAAGCAAAAAAGTCGCCGGCATCATTGATAGATGAGTTACCGCCGATGGCATCCGAATAATCTTCCAATGACAACGTGAGTTCAAAATCCTTGTTTTTCACCCATTGATAAAGATCGTTACGGTTATACTTATATACGCCGCTCTGCATTGCAAGAGCTCTGATTGCTGCGTAAGCAGGCAAATTTGCAGGCTGAACAACAGATTTTCCGCCTGTCGCAGACCCCGCAAAGTAAAGTCGTTGCTTAGCTTCGGGCAGATATTTATACAGCACCCGTGCGCCGTTGCTTAGTTTCCACTCCTTCGCTCCGAGCTGTTCGATAGTCTGCTGGGCCGTAATCTTACCGGGCTTGATGTCGAAATCTACGATGCGTTCTATCTGCTGTGGCACTTTCTCTATTGAAACGGGCTGCGATTTCACGCTGTCTAACATCGCAACGAACTGCTCGAGTGAGACGTTCATTTCATCGGGTGTACGAGAATAGGTGATAAACGACAGATTGGTATCATCCATCCAAGAACGAATCCAGGTATTGAGATCGTCTGCTTCTAATTCTAACAAATGTTCCAACGACTCTCCGATGCGCTCCTTGAAAGGTGTGATCGGATCGCCGTAAAGGAAGTTTTGCTTGAACATATCCATTAGATTGTCGGGGGTTCCGAGTTCTTCTTTGCTCTCGACAACGGCTTTCATATCCTTATACATCGCTGCTTTGACCTCCTCGAACTCCTCTTTCGAGAAGCCGTTGCGGCGTATCGATTCACGCACTTCAAGCACCTGACGCAGTGCTTGGAGTGCATTGCCGCGATAAGGCACCACATCCCACGCATTCTGTACATAATTGCGCACAAGCGGACTGTAACTGACCGAAGCGGCAATAAAGTTCTCAGAGCCTTGGTTTCGCAGCATTGCGAAACGTCGGGGAGCCAATTTGTTGAACAGTTGGGTCAATAAATACGTGTCCGTTGCATCCTTTCGGGCAGTACTCTGAGATGCTTTCTTGCGCTGATACAAACCGAGTGATGCCGAAACGTTATCTTTATCGATAAACCGGAAATAAAGAGGTGCCGTGTTGTCGGGTATTATCCGTGCATCGCCGATTGTTGTGGGCTTGCCGGCAGATAACGAGCTGAATACCCGTTTCACCTCACTTTCGATCTTGGCAGGGTTTATGTCGCCGATAACGGCGATGCATTGCATCGACGGTCGATACCAAGTGTCATAGAATCGGCGTACGTCTGCTACTTTGAAAGACCGCAGAATCTCCTCTGTTCCGATAACGTTCCGAACGGCATATTTGGCTTTGTTGTAGATGGCCGGGGCAATGGCATCCGACAAACGATGATTGATATCGTTGCGTTGGCGCCATTCTTCGATGACGATTCCGCGCTCTTTATCCACGTCTTTGGGCAGAATCTTGATGCCGTGACACCAATCTCGGAGTAGCAACAGCATTTTCTCGTTGAGCTTTGGGTCGTTGACGGGTACATCGTGAACGGCATAACGTGTCTCATCCAAGCCTGTATGCGCTTCGAACGACTGCAAACCACTGCCTCGTAGGAATGTCATCACGCCGTCGGGGAAATGCTCTGTGGTGTTGAAAGCTAAATGTTCGAGCACGTGGGCAAGGCCTATCTGGCGCTCATCTTCTAAAATCGCTCCCACGTTTTGATACATATAATAGTGTACTTCACCCGGAGTGCCGGTGTTGCGGCAGATATAATAGGTGAGACCATTAGGCAGTTTGCCCTGTCGCAAACCGTCTGTTTGGGCGTGAACGCATAGTGTCGAAGCTGTGAAAAGCATCGCCACGGCTACGCGTTGCATACGTCTTGCAAGTCGATTGATGCCAAACATAATTGCGATTTTATTTTTCCAATAATTCCAAAGCAGAGAGTTTGCGCATCACAGCTACTTGAATCATCTGCTGAGCAGCTTCTTGTTTAGCCATTTGCAATGACTCTGCATAAGCCTGATTATAGTATTCGCGAGCCTTGGAGTAGTTTTTCAGCTCACGATAAGAGTCTCCGATCATCACAAGGAAGTTCACTCTGTCCATTACTGAGACCTCACTCTGCAAGGCTTTCTCGACCCATTGGATGGCCTGTCGGTGTTGATCGGCCGTCAACTTACTGCCGGCGGCATAGTAAAGATCCTGGGCTGCCTTGCCGAAATCAGTCGATGAAGCTTTGTCTCCTAATCGGTTGAACATCTCATTCATTGCTTTGATGTAGTTGCCGGCATCTTTGTGCTTATAAAGTTGATAGAGTGCGTCGCTGTAAAGCACTGTTTTATCATAGGGAGCAATGCCCGTTTGTGGAATCACGGCATATGCATCCTTATATTCTTTATTGATTTTGGCTACGCAATCTTTATATTTCAAGTCTCCGGCTTTGGCTAAGTCTTCTATCAAGGCATCGTTATGCTCAATGACGTAATAGGCTGCTGCATCGCCTACAACGGTTTTCCATTGGGGGAGATGGGCATTGATGAAGTCGGCCATAGCCGTCTTTTTGTCTTTATCTTCATTGCCGAGAGCTGATATAATGAGGTAATCCTGCTTGTTGATGAGCGCCGGACCCTTTTTGCCCTCAATATAAGTGTTATACAATTTGCGGATACGTGTAATCCATTTCTCGGCTTCCATCCCTTCTTGTGCACCCAAGAAGTTGGGGGCTTTCAACAATAACTGTTGTTGAATAGCCAAATCTGTGGGCGACTTTTTATACTGTTCGTATAGTTGTTCAAAGCCGATGGTCTCGCCGACAGCCATCCGTGCCGCTTCAAGCAGGGCTCCGGCGTCCATCGCACCGACGTTGACGGAAATGGCTTTACCGTCGTTTCCGATGAAGGCTAATGTGGGATAAGCATCCACTTTGTATTGTTTGGCGATGTCGACATTCTCTTTTTTCTCTGCATCTAACTGCAAACAAACGAACTTTTCATTGAAGAATGCACCCACAGAGTCTTGTGTAAATACTTCGCGAGCCATCCTTTTACACGGTCCGCACCACGTGGTGAAGAAGTCGACGAACACCGGTTTGTGTTGTTTTCGGGCTTCATCGAGTGCCTGACTGAATGTTCCGGTAAAGAATTTGATACCTTTCGCACTTCCCTGTGCATAGGAAGCAAGCGATGTAATCAGGCAGATCGATAATAGAAAATATTTGATAGGTTTCATCATTGATATGTTTTTTGTATTCGTTTTATGGAAAGATGAGAAGTGAGAAGTATTAAGGAACCAGGCCGGCGGCCTCTTTTCTCGGCGTTTGTAAAACTGTCTGAGAAGTAAACCGACGGCTTGATGCCTTAACTCCTCTGCTTCCTTAATCCCTGTTTAATTTGTGGGTGCATTGTCACTCACAACAAAAGTGAAGATGTCTTTCAATAATGCAGAATGATCTTCGTTGTAAACGCGGATGGTAAGTGTATATGTTCCGTTGGGAATCTCTTTGACTCCGGCTTGGAAAAGCTGAATAATCCCGCCTTGAATCAATACGTTTCCTTTTTTCACTTGCTCGTTGAAGCGTTGTGCATCACCTCCTTTGGCGGTTTTTACACTCACATATTCGTAGTTGATGGGTACCGTTCCGGCTACGCCTTGTATACGGACAGAAGTCCAGGGGGCGTTATTCTTAGCTCGTTCGCTTTTCGGATCGATATTGCGAAAAGCAAAAACGGTATCAGGATTGTATGACGCATTCGTCGTGTTGAGGTATCCCACCTTCATTCGGTCACACGATGAAAGTGCAAAAAGCACAGACAACAATACTAATATGCCTATGCTGCCGATTCGTTTATTCTTCATTCTAAAAGTCGTTAAGTGTGAAATTATAGTCTAATGAATGTACAACGCCTGTGAGAGTCTGTATATTGGACGACGCTACACGTGTAGACTTCTTACTGTCGGGCGATACCAAGAAGATATTCAACGGTCCGGCTTCGGGCACTCCGTTGTAAGATATCCGGAAAGAATATATCCACAGCTTCTTGCCCGACAACATTTCGTAAATCTTTCCGCCCGTACCGATAACGCGATCGGGGCTGCCCGAAGGACGACCCGGCGTAAACTCGTCGAGCATAATACGCTGATTGAGTACGCAATTGAGAATCATCCGCCTACAATCTTCTTTCGGAATGTCTTTGACTCTCTTGTAACTGTTTTGCAAAAGATAGCGCCGAATGCTGTGATTGGTGATTCCGAAGAACGTGATTTGTTTACCGTACTTACTCGTTCCGTCAAAAATCGGCTTCAATCCGGCATAGTCTGCCATTACTACTAACGAGTCCCAGTTATAGGAATCGCCCTTAAAATACTCCCACATTGTGGTTTGATGATTTCCATTTGCTTCGCCAGTGTCTACCAAATTGTAGTCGGTGCAACCGATACTGGCCATTGTCAGCAACACTACACCTATTATATATATAACCTTTTTCATATTCTTGTCTGTTTGATATTTTAAAATTCAAATTCTGATCACAGTCTATTTACATAAACGGTAACCAATAAGCTTTCTGTCGAATAACGGTATTGATCACCTTGCCGTCCTTTTCTTTCATTGCGCTTTGAGGCACAGGGAGTACCAATGCACCGTTGATGATATCCTGACGAGTGAGCATTCGGAATTTGCCTTGCAGTTCGGTGGAGATGTAGTTGTTACGAATAATATCGAAATATCTCGTATCTGTCTCTCCGATAAATTCCTTTTCACGTTCCCGGAAAATAACTTTCGCAAGATCATCGGTCTCTGTTGAGGCTCCGAATAATGGCGCCTGAGCGCGTGATCGGATGATATTCAGGTCTGCAATAGCTTGCGACTTGTTTCCTAATTTAGCGTTACACTCGGCGCGAAGAAGGTAAATATCGGCTAAGCGCCAGTATACATAGTCGGCATTTAAACTGCGAAAACTCTTACCGCTGGGTGCATATTGGTCGGCATCATACACGCTTTTACGGAACTTATAGAGTAAAGCGTAATCGTGATTATCCACAACGTGGAGGCTGTCTATCTTATAAAAGAACGCTTTTAGACGTAAGTCGTCAGACGAATACATTCCCTTTACAGTGCTCTTGTATATCCGAAAACCGGTTTCCGACACAATATCGCCGAGCAGAGAAGTCTCTTTCACAGGCCAACTGACAAATTGCGACGCAATGCGATTAGGCGTAACGGCATAAGTAGAACGGTTGATGTCATAGACGATTGTGAAGATTGCTTCAGGATTTACACGTGAAGGGTCGGACAGGTATGTACATAACTCCTCGGGATTGGCGCACAACTGATAGGGCCCTACTTGTCTGCTGATGATCATTGAGGCATATTCCACAGACTTACGATAAGCTTCTTGTGCATCACCTTTTAGTTTATAGAGGTCTATCACGCTGCCTTTCCACGCATAAAGATGGGCCAACAGCGCAGCACAAGCGCCTTTTGAAGCATATTGCTTATTAACAATGATATTACCGTTGATATCTTTCAACTGACCGTAAATGGGCAGAATGTCGAACGCTTTCTGTGCGTGCTCAATGGCAGTGTTGATGACTTGCATTTGGGGAGATGTTCCATAGGCTGCGATTGTTTTTGAATCGATGGGGATAGGCACGTCTCCATAACGCTGAACAAGTACTAAATAAGCCAATCCAAGGCCGAATTCGGCTTGTCCTACGTGAAAGTTGCGACGCTCCTGACTAAGTCCTGCTGTCCGATGGATATTATCAAGCAAGAGATTGCATTCAAATACCAAGTCGTAAAGGCCTTTCCAGTCTTGTACATCGATGACAGACTTCGGATTCCATTGTCTTACTTGTTCGCCTTCTTTAAGTTCGTCGGCTTTTACCCCGGCAGTAATAAAGACTTGATTTTCAGGTACTGCTGAGTTGATGAAGAACTGAATGGACGATGTTGTGGCGTTAAGTTCTGTCTCGGTATTGAACGAATTGGTGTAAGTCAGTCCGTTCTCGGGTTCTATATCGAGGTTGCACGATGTGCAAGCGATGCACAAGGCGCAGGCAATCAAATACTGTTTCATTTGTCTTAGAATTTAAAATTGACACCGAATGTTATCTTACGATTAAGCGGATACTGGTCGCCGAGGTCCTTTCCAGTATATGGATTGATGACCTCAGGGTCTACTCCGGAGTAGTTAGAGAGTAAAAACAGATTCTCACCAGACAAATATACGTTGATGTCTTTGATAAAGAAAGACTTCAGCCACTGCTTAGGCAAGGTATATCCGACGGTCAACTGTTTGAGGCGTAAGAAGCTGATGGTCTCGATATTACTGTCGATATCGCCGTCAAACTGCCCGATATAACCTTGATCTGCAAATTCCAAAGAAGGATAGTCAGCCTTATCGCCCGGACGAGTCCAGAACTTTTTCTTTCGATAATCATTCATCATAACACCGAATTCCTTTGTAAACGAGAAGGCAGAGTTCTTTACCATATTCATTACTTTGCGTTTCAAGGTGAATCCGAAGAGTGCATCTACTGTGAAACCGTTCCATTGTAATGAGCTGAAAATACCTCCGTAAGCCATCGGAAGCGTGCTTCCCGCATAGTATCTGTCCTCAGAATCGATCTTTCCATCCATATTTTGGTCCTTGATTCGGCGCCCGCCTACGCGTAATGGATAGTTCTCCGATCCGAAATAAAGCGGTGTCCGCTTGCCCTGCATATTATAATAATAAGGTATCTCGGACTCATTCTGCACGATGCCTTCATCTTTATAGGTATAGATTCCGTATATCGAACGCCCTAAAACCTTATCTGGCAGATCTTCATTACCGTAAGATTTGCGGAACATATTGCGGTTGTGGGAGATATTGAAGCCCAACGTCCACCTCAGTTTGTCGTTACGAATGATGTCGCCCTGCACCTCTAACTCGATACCTTCGTTGGAAAGAGCCGACGAATTATTCCAAACCTTATCAGTAAGGAAGAAGTTTCCGGGCAGCGGGGTCTGCATCAGAAGCGCGTAAGAGTATTTATAATAATAGTCAAGTTTTACTTTCAGCCGATAGTCTAATAGCTGAAGATCGAGTCCGATGTCGTATTGGTCACTCTTTTCCCATGTTAGTTTATTGTTCGCCATAAACGAAGGGATAAGTCCTAAACTGCCTAAGAAAGTGTTAGCTTCCGACATTACGCCTAAGGCTAAGTATGCTTCTTGAAACTTCTGACCAGATTTACCCCACGAAGCACGCAGCTTTCCAAAGCTCAACCACCATAGGTTCTTCATAAACGGTTCCTCACTGAATGCCCAACCGAGACCTACCGAGGGAAAGGTCCCCCATCGAACGTCGCTTCCGAAGACAGAAGAACCGTCTGAACGAACAGAGAACTCGCCCAGATAACGCTTCTTATAATTATATGCCAAACGGCCTAAATAACTCATCATAGCTTGCTCTTCCTTATTAGTCAGCAGCGATTGTAAGGCTTCTATCGTACCCGACGGATTTTTCCAAAGCTGCGGCCATCCTTCGCCTGCATAGCGGATGCGATTTGTAGGGCCACCTTTTGCAGATCCGGACATTGTTTGAAGCAGGTCGTGATTATAGGTAATACCGGTCATTGCTTCAAAGTTGTGCTGTCCGTTGATGTCGAATTTGTATGTAAGAAGATTCTCGGCTTGCAGCATTGTCATAGCAACATTAGAGGCATTAATCTCCGAGAGCCGATTCTGTGTGAGATAATTGGGCGTGAAAGTGTATGAACGCGTGAAATAATGATCCAATGCAACCGTGGAGGAAAACTTCAAACCTTTCAGAATCTGATAGTTCAGTCCGAGATTGATACGTATGTTATAATTGGAGTTCTCGCGATGAACGTCGCGCAGTCTTCTTAAAGCCTCTTGCTCGGCAATGGATCCTCGGCCCGGCAACAGCGTCGAAGTACTCTTCGGGTCGAATGTCAATCCTTGGATTTTACCTTGATCTGCCCCTGCATTTTTATTGGTATAGGCCATATTCAAACGCACGAACATATCGAGCGAAGGTGAGAGTCGCACGTCAAGATTAGATAAAAGACTGAGCCGACGGAAGCTGGAGCTGATCATAATACCCTTTTCATCGTACACACCTGCATTGACCAGATAACGCACATTGTCAGTTCCGCCCGACAGTTGGGCATCTGCTTTCGTGATGCGTCCTACTCGGAAAGCATACTTCCACCAGTTAGTGCGATTGTTATAAAAGGTATTCAGGGAGTCCTGCACAACGCCGGGAAGACCCGAATTGTTGTCAAGTACCTTACCGTTACGCCAAAAATAATCATAGGCTCCATCATAGTTAGAGTCCCATCCCCACGTATCATTGTGATTCCTGGGTATTACCAGTCGGTTAGTTGCCCAATCATAATGGCCTATTCGTTGGTGTTTAGCTAAGAGAGAAGCAAAGTCTCGCTCGCCCTTTCCTGATATTTGGAGAGGCGTAGCAGGCAACCACGACAGCGTTTGAGATACATCTATGCTTAACTTCGACTTACCATTGTGTCCCTTTTTGGTTGTAATCAGAATCACACCATTAGATGCCCGCGAGCCGTAAAGCGATGCCGAAGCGGCATCTTTAAGCACTTCCACCGACTCAATGGTCGACGGATCGAGACCTGCCAGCGTGTTGATACCGCCCGTTCGGGTAGAGGTGGTGGAGACGACAGGCACTCCGTCGACTACGAACAGCGGCGAACCGTCGTTTACTCCTTGCTGGTTGAGTGAGTTATAACCGCGAATGGTGATTTGCGAACCGCCTCCGCCCGGTGTTCCCGATAGGTTGGTAATCTCCACACCGGCCATTCGGCTTTGCAACAAAGTCTCGATGCTCGAGTTAGGCATCTTTTGCAGTTGGTCGGATTTTACCGAAGAGATAGCTCCGACAAGTTCTCTTGTATTACGTTTACCATAAGCAATCACTGAGACTTCACCCAAAGTATGGGCTGTTTCTGTCAAAACGATGTTCAAAGATTTATCCGCATTGAAAGCCACCGACTTCGTTGCGAAACCTATGCAAGATACCGTGAGCTCGCCGTTGCGTTTGTCCGTCTTCAACGTAAACCGCCCTTCGGCATCCGTCGTGATACCCGTCTTAGTGCCTTTAATCTGAATTGTGGCAAAAGGAATCGTCGTTCCGTTGCGTTCTTTCACGACACCGGTAATCTGATAGTTGCCCGACTGTCGGCTATCCAACTTGAAAACTTTGATTTCCTTACCGCTCACACTGTAAGTAAACGGCGTGTGCGAAAGCAACTGTTGGGTGGCTTGAATCACTGTAACATTGTCAAACGAGACTGTTAATGTCGTGGCATAGGTTTTCACTTCATCTGAACAGTTTACCGTATAACCGTCTTGGCGCGCAATAACATCCAAGATTTCGGTCACGGTTTTGTCCTTGAAAGAAAGCGATACGGTCTTGTTCGCCGTCTGCGCATTGACGTTGAGCGTGAACGCAAAGGTCAGGCAAAAGGCGAATTTCAAGATTTTGAGCGGCAACTCACGTGTAGTCGCAGCAGATCTCATTGATTTTCTCATATCTGTGTCATTAAGTTTTGTCCCATATTTCGTGGTATTGGGATGTGGCTCGGCATATTTTTTCTGCCCAATTACAACAAAATTATTTGGGATGTTATATTAAAGTCGGCGACAAAAATACAAATAAAATTTTAAAACGAGTACGTTTTGTATATATTTTGCGCATAAATTGTTCCTTATTTCTCCATAATTCGTCATCTCGTGACGAAAGGAAACTCTGAGGTTCACATAAACTGACCCTGCGTTTTGAATTAAAGAAAGGAAAATCTCTGTAAATAATAAAAATCATTAAGAAGCCGTTTGGTCTGTCGTTAAATACCTCTCACAGAACAGATTATTACCTCTTTGATACTACCGGTATCTCATTGAAAATCAATGGAAAACAACTCGTCTTATGGGGAGTATCGAATCGCTTGGCATTTAACCGTTAATCGTCGTGCGTTTAACTGTTAGTTAGCCGATGAAATGCCGTTAAACGCACGGCAATTAACAGTTAGTTACAACAGAAAGTGTAACGGTTTGTGAATCAGACCAATTCAAAAATATTCAGAAAATATTTTCTTTGTCTGAGCGTTTCGGTTGCAAATTGATATCCCTTAATAAAAGATTTACAAATTTTGAACGGTTAAATTTTAATCTTTTAGTCCTTGATGGAATCCGGAATTAAATTGTATCTTTGCTGAAAGAAAAACAAAACAATGATAAGAGGTAAAACGGCAAGAACCGGATCAGTATTCTTGGAAAGAGAGTTTGCAACTTTCTTCAAAGAAAACTACTCTCGTCTCTACTATTATGCACTTCATTTCATCCCCGATCCCGAGGTTTGCAAGGATATCGTCAGCGATTCTTTCCATTTTATGTGGGAACGAATCGCCGATTTCAAGAAAGAAACGGCATTGACTTATATGTATACTCATGTCTGTCATCTCTGTATCGACCATATAAGAAAAGCGAAAATCAGAAAGAATCATATTCATTCATATTTGTCTCTGATACAAGAACAGAACTCTGATGCGCATCAAGAGAGCGAAGAGCGAATAAAAATGATAATGGCTATTATCGATAAACTTCCTCCGCTCACACAGAAAGTAATGGAACTATGTTATATAGAGAAAAAGAGATATAGAGAAACCGCAGAGATTCTTGGGCTTTCTGAAAGCGGAGTCCGAAAACATATAATGAAAGGTTTAGATACGATTCGGAAACATTTTTCTGTCAGATACAAAAAAGGTGGGTATTAAAGTGGCAGTAAGTTCGTAGTAAATAAATAAAGATTGCTTTATGAACAAAGATTCAAATAAAAATAATCAACCAGTAGATTCGCACGTCGAACTTTTGCATTATGAGTGTGAGCAGGCCTTGTTGCGTCGTCGTTTTGAGGAGCCTTTGATAGAGGAAGAGTGGCGGAAATGGAAGAAGCAGAATTTGCAAAAGAAAAGAAAGAAGAGTCAAGTGGCTATGTTTGTCTTTCTTCTTTCTGCTGCAGCTGCTGCGATAGTATGTATTTTCTTGTTGTATCCGTTCTTGAAAATAAACGAATCGGTCGTGATGAAGACTATATATACAGCAAAAAAAGACATAAATACGATCTCAGTGGATGAATATACAGAAAACGGACACATTGACAAAAAGATAACTATTTATAAAGAGAAACAACAGACAAAATTAGAAAACGGTGCTATTTTATCATCACAGGTGGCAGATTATTCGAATCTACAAGTCGGAACAGCCAAAACAAATATAGTAACGATTCCGCGAGGACAGACTTATAAAATGTTATTGAATGACGGAACCGAAGTTTATATGAATGCAGATAGTCGTTTGGTATATCCGACTTATTTCTGTGGAAAAGAAAGAGTCGTGAGACTTCGAGGCGAGGCTTATTTTAAAGTCAGACCTGATAAAGATAGACCGTTTATTGTTTTTACGGATAAAACAAAGATTTCGGTATTGGGAACCGAATTTAATGTCAGATCTTATGAAGATTCAAGTGAACATATAACCTTAATTCGCGGATCAGTAAAAGTTCGGATCCCTGAAATAGAGAAAGAAATTCTGCTCACACCGGGTAAAGATATTGCTTATGCGGATAGAAAATATGAAATCAGAAATGTTGATACCGGCCTTTATACACAATGGAAAGATGGGTATTTTTATTTTGATGATGTTTATTTGGCCGATATTTTAAAAGAACTCGGTTATTGGTATAATGTGACGATTGAGATGGAAGAGGTGCCGTCTCTTCGGAAACTGAAACTGCATTTTGTGGCAGATAGAGGTGAAACAATCGGTCGGATTATTGATAATTTGAATGCTTTCAACAGTTTTATTATCTATTGGGATCGAGGAAAGAGAAAGTTAATTGTACGAAAAAAAAATAATAAATCATAGGGACTATATAGATACTGTCTTCGTAGTACAGACAATGATATCTAAAATTATACCTTATGGAGAACTTTTTAATGAAAAAGAGAAGAGTATTTCCCCAAATATTCCTATCTTTATTGATCTTCTTTGGAGGAGCGATTCCCGATGGCGTTTTTGCTCAAAATGCAAAAACTAAAATCAGTCTTTCGTGTGAGAATGAGCAAATGTCTTCTGTTTTGAAAAAAGTGGAGGATATCTCGAATTTCAAAATTTTGTTCATTTATAATGAGATACAAAATTTCAAAGTAACGATTAAGTTACAATCTAAGACGATTGAAGAAGTAATGCAGGCTATCGTCACCCCATTTCCGCTGGCCTTTACGATTAAAGGTAAGTATATTACCGTTTCACGTAAAAAAGAGCAAGGAACAAAAGCGATAACAGGAACAGTCTGTGATATATACGGTATTCCACTGTTGGGAGTCAACATTCAGACGAATGATAAAAGTATCAGCGGAATAACCGATAAAGATGGACATTTCAATATTCCTATTCCTGATGAAAAGCAAGTGACGGATGTTACTTTCTCGTATATAGGAATGAAGAAAGTTTCTGTGCACTTTACCGGAGAGCGGCTGTCGGTCACAATGAAAGACGATGCACAGAAAGTTGGCGAAGTGGTAATTACAGGTATCTTTGATCGGAAAGCGGAAAGTTTCACCGGAGCAGCCACGGTTATCAATCAAGAGGAACTGATGAAAAATGGCAGTCAAAATTTATTGCAGAATTTGAAAAACATCGATCCTGGTTTCAAAATTATTGAGAACATAAACTTTGGTTCAGATCCTAACCGTATGCCTGAAATACAATTACGTGGGCAGCAAGGGATTCCTGACATCAAGGGAACTTATGGTGATAATCCTAATCAGCCGTTATTTATTTTGGATGGTTTCGAAGCAGATATCACAACTGTATTTGATCTTGATATGAATCGTATTAAGACCGTCGTTTTACTAAAAGATGCCGCTGCAAAGGCCATTTATGGTGCCAGAGCAGCCAACGGTGTAGTGGTGATCGAAACGCATAAACCGCAAGAGGGAAAATTGAGATTTTCATATAAAGGTGACCTTAATATCAGTGCCCCGGACTTAACCGGTTATAATCTCTGTAATGCACGAGAGAAATATGAAGTGGAAAAAAATAATAGCACAGGACAGGGAAGTTATTTCAAAGAGAAATACCTCAATAGCGTGCTGGCTGATATTGAAAGAGGTGTAGATACATACTGGCTTTCTAAACCATTACATACAGGTGTGGGGCAAAGACACTCGCTGTATATGGAGGGGGGTGACCAACATATACGTTATGGTATTAATTTGCTGTACAATGATGTCAAAGGTGTGATGAGAAAATCGGGCCGTAAGACCTTTACGGGTGGATTTAATTTCTCTTATAGATACAAAAACTTGCTTTTCCGCAATCTGTTCAATGTCTCGCTGAACCGTGCCGACGATTCGCCCTACGGCTCTTTTTCTTTATATACTAGTTTGAATCCCTATTGGACTCCTTATGATGCAGATGGAAATTTGAAAAAGATAGCAGGTGTTATCGGGGGTGGTGGACTGATGGAAATCCCGATAGGGAATCCGTTATGGGATGCACAAATCGGTACTAAGAATTTTAGCAAATATACCGAATTGACAAATAACTTTTATATTGAGTGGAATATCTTGGAATATCTGAAATTAACTGGGCGTATTGGCATATCTCAACGGCAGAATCTTCGAGAAGATTTTTATCCGGCTTCGCACTCACGATTCGCCAGTTACAAGGAGGAACGTTTCTTTGAAAGGGGTACTTATGATAAAACTGACGGAAAAGCATCTTCTATTCGATCGGATTTGAACGCTAACTATTCATTCTCCTGGCATAAACATCAGTTTTTTCTGAATGCAGGTTTCAATCTACAACAAAATACGGCGGAAAGTGTAACACTTTCTGTTGTAGGCTTTCCCAATGAACTGATGAACCACATCACTGCGGGAAAAGAATACCGTCAAAATGCACGTCCTGGTGGTAGTGAAAGTATCAGTAGAGAACTCGGCTTTCTCACAGCAATGAACTATGCCTATGATGATCGATATTTAGCTGACCTTTCTTATCGTGCTACGGGTTCTTCGATGTTTGGGAAAAATAACCGATGGGGGCAATTTTGGTCGGCTGGAATAGGCTGGAATCTGCATAAAGAATCTTTTTTGGCTAAGGTAAAATGGCTGAAACTATTCAAATTACGATTGTCCAATGGTTATACAGGATCTCAAAGATTCAATCCTTATCAAGCATTGGCTACATTCGGCTACTATCAAACTCACGCGTATGATAATTGGGTGGGGTCTTATCTATTGGGATTACCTAATGATAATTTAAAATGGCAACGAACACAAGATTATAATATAGGATGTGATCTCAATCTGTTGGGGCATTTCAATTTACGTTGTGATTATTATATTCAAGAAACTAAAGATCAACTCTTAGATATGACTATACCTCCTTCGATGGGATTTGTTACTTATAAAGAGAATCTCGGAAGCACCCAAAATAAAGGTATGGAGATGAAAGTGAATACGCATATCTTGATGGATACGAAAAATAACCGCTATTTGAGTGCGTTTTTTTCAATTGCCCGAAACTCGAATAAAATCAAAAAAATATCGAAAGCTTTACAAAGTTATAACGATGCTAATGATAAGCAGCTTTCGGAAGGAAAATCTAATGAGGTAAAGCGACCACTTCCTCATTATATAGAGGGGCGGTCGATGACTGCTATCTGGGCTGTTCGTTCTTTGGGGATAGATCCGATCACAGGAGACGAGATCTTTCTAACAAGAGATGGAAAGACAACAACAGAATGGAATGTCTCTGACCAAGTTGTTTGCGGAGATGCAATGCCAAAATATACGGGAAATTTTGGCTTGAATATGGATTATGCGGGATGGTTTTTGAATTTATCGTTTCATTATCGATTAGGCGGACAGGTCTATAACCAAACTTTGGTAGACAGAGTAGAAAATGCCAACATCCTGTATAATGTAGATAAACGCATTAATAGTGCCATCTGGAAAAAGCCAGGTGATATAGTAAGCTATTCGTACAGCTTATATAAAATGACTAAACCAAGTTCGCGATTCATACAAGATGTGAACGAACTACAGCTCTCATCCTTGAACATTGGCTATGATTTCAAACATTGTACCTGGATTAAGAGAGTTGGTTTGAAGCGGCTAAAAGTGAGTTTTTATATGGATGATGTATTCCGGGCCTCAAGTGTGAAAGTCGAGCGGGGATTAGACTATCCCTTTGCACGTACTTATTCTTTTTCTTTACAAACAACTTTTTGAATAACTAAATTTTACTGACAAATGATATTATTACGAACGATAAGTAATTTTCTTGGTATTGTATTCTTTTTCCTGGTGGTAACAGCGTGTGAAGACTGGCTGTCAGTTAGTCCATCATCAGAAGTGAGATATGATGATCTTTTCAGTCATAAAAACGGATTTAAGGATCAACTGACAGGTATATATACTGCAATGTGTACAGAATCGCTTTACGGTGCTAATTTAACTTATGGAATGGTAGATGTTTTGGGACAACAATATGTTTGGACATTGGAAACGGGAAACTATTATCACTTAAATCGCTTCGAATATACTAATAAGACCAGTATATCTGTTATTGACAATACTTGGAATAAAATGTATAATGCGATTGTCAATACCAATATCCTGTTAAAAGGAATTCGCGAGTTTACGGGCGTTTTGTCTGCGGATGAGAGCCAGATTTATGAAGGTGAAGCTTTGGGATTGAGAGCTTTCCTCCATTTTGATATTCTACGTCTTTTTGGGAAAAGTTATACTACTGGACCCGATACTAAGGCAATCCCTTATGTGACAGAGGTTTCCAATAAAGTAATTCCATTGTCAACTGTCTCCGAAGTTCTGAATTCCATAGTTGCAGACTTGGAAAAAGCCAAAAGATTATTGAAAAACGATCCCGTTAAGGCAAGAGGTTTGGTAACTCCATTCCTTGGGAACCGCAATTTCCATTTCAACTATTATGCTGTTTGTGCCGCTTTGGCCCGCGTTTATCTGTACAAAAATGATAGAGAAAATGCTTTGACTAATGCGTTAGAAGTGATCAATGCGAATAAATATCCGTGGGTCAAGCAAGAAAATGTGACGACTCCAACAAGGGAGGCGCGTGACGGAATTTTTCTCACAGAAAGTATTTTTATGCTCAATAATACGGATTTGGACAATCTCACGGGGAAGTATCTTCGTGAAGGATTTACTTCGGATAAGAGTAACTTATTAACGATGAGTCAGGAGGTTATCGACCAAATTTTCGAAAAAGAGAAATATGGCAGTTTCGACTGGCGACTCAATTATTATTTCGAAGTTCAGAAAGAGACATTTTATGGGAGTTCTAAACTATGGCAATTTAGGACAATGCCAGCTGCATACAGAAATCAACAACCGTTGATCCGAATAAGTGAAATGTATCTGATTGCAGCAGAATGTGCAGCAAGTCGTACCGAGGCTATTAGCTATTTCAATACATTACGTCATCATAGAGGATTCGATGCTGGATCTGATTTGTCTGAAATCATTTCAGAGGAAATTTTGAGAAATGAGATTAGTAAAGAGTATCGGAAAGAGTTTATCGGTGAAGGGCAATGGTTCTTTTATTGCAAAAGGACCAATCGTAAGGAACTTCCCAATGCAATCGTTCCGTTTAATGAGAATTATTATGTATTGCCACTCCCGGATCAGGAAATAGAATATGGAAACAGATTTCAAAAAACAACAAAATGATGAAAAGAACGAAATTGCTCTATATAATAGTTGTCAATGCATTAGTATGTATCTTGTCAACAGCTTGTCGGAAGGAATATCCACAGTTTGACTCTGGTTTTGCATCAGTGCGTTTTGTTTATAATCAAGCACGGGAAGACAGTACAGTCTACTCTTTTGCATTACATCCGAATATAGGCGAAGGTATTGTGGAGATTCCGTTACGTATTATCGGTTTACCACAATCGGTATCCCGTGAGGTGGGAATAGAAATAGATAGAGAAAAGTCTACTGCTGCGACAGAGAATTTTTTCATCGAGAAATGCGAGATCGCGCAGGATATGTTAATGGGAACGCTACGAGTTATTGTAAGAAAGACAAAAGATTTGGACAATAAACCATCGATAATATCCCTAAGGTTATGTGAAAACAATTTTTTTTCCGCAGCTCCCATCAACGAATCTCACTTCCGGATTATCCTGACAAATAGCTTAGTACGTCCTGCTGACTGGCCCAAAGAATTCGGTATTTACAGTTCCGTAAAACATAAGTTTGTCATTCAAATAACACAAAAAGGTACTGACTATAAGGAATGGAATGCTCAGGAACTGATCTATTATATCGGATTATTGAATAAGGCACTCTATGAGTATAACAAAAATCATCCAGGAGAACCGTTGACAGATGAAAATGGTCTGGCAGTTACTTTCTGAAAGATGGTATTCTTTCATAATACTGTTGAATTATAATAGATACAATAATAAAAGAAGAATTATGAAACATATAATAAGAAGTCTTTTCGTTATATTGCTCTTACTCTTTGTTACAGTTTCTTGCTATCGAGATATAGGCAATTACGATTATACTCCGCTTCCGGAAATACGAATTTCATCCAAAGATACAATATATGTTAAACAATTTGATACATTGCATCTGGGTGTGGAAGTTGATTTTGACGGACAGCCGGCAAATGAATATGATTTTGAATGGCGTATCTGGGCGAATACCGTTGGAGGCGAAGATAAAAAGAAATCAATCGGAACAAATAAGGAACTTGTATATTATACGACAGAATCACCTGGTTCTTATACGCTTGTTTTGACGTGTCGGAATAAGAAAACAGATGTGAAAGTCTACAAGGAAATCACACTGTTAATTCAAGGAACAATATCTGAGGGTTGGATGGTATTGCAAGAGAAAAATGGGAAAACGGATTTCGACTTGATTATGACACCATTTATTTCCAAACGTATAGAGAAAGATGTTATTCTGTCTGATTTGTATGAATCTGTCAACGGAGAGCCATTGAAAGGAAAAGGCGTAAAGATTGGCAGTTATTATGCGTTGGGGCGCTACCAATATGTTACTATATTGACCGAAGACGGGGGTGTTAGGCTGTCAGCTGTCACAATGCAAAAAACGTATGATATTCCTACACTGATGTTGGATAAAAAGCCCTTAAAAGTGGAGAACTATTTCTATTTCCCATACTATTGGTGTCTGGGACGTGGAAGCGAAGTTATCATATCCGATGGGCGCTATTATATCAATGAAATGCTTGGGAAAGGTTTCACCGAACCGATTTTGAAAGGAGGTGAAACCTATAAGTCTTCACGCTGGGCACCCCGATGGCTATGGACTTATAAAGGAATGATTTATGACGAATTGAAAGGTCGTTTTCTCGGAATCAAGGCTCCGATGCTTACTGCTACTTCTTTACCCGAAGCGGTAGGGCGTATATGTGACTGGAATGATATGAAGGCATCGCTTCGATATATCGAAACAGGGTTCAAGCATTACGAATACGCATTAATGGAAGATTGGAATACCCATCAGCTTACGTTATATGTTTTTAACTTTGACGCAAAAAATAATTTTGACGTAGCGAAATATTCGGCGGATCATTGTCCTGAGCTTGATCAGGCTTTATATTATGCCGTGGGAGAACGCGGTAATATCTTTTATTACAGTACCGGAAAAGATATATACCTCTACGATTATATAGGTACCAATACGAGCAAGAAAGTCTATACTGTAAAAGACGGAGAGTTGATTACAAATATGAAGATTCTGAAACCAACACTACATAAAATCGTTCCCAATCATCCTTATGATAATAAGGTGCTCATTTTATCAACTCATAATGAGCGAACAGGAGAGGGAAAGGTCTACATGTATTACTTTAACGAAAGCAACGGAGAAATTGATTTTGGTTCGGAGAAAGTTTTTAGTGGATTCGGTAGGATTATAGATATGGATTATAACTTCCCCAAATACGGTACATAATGATGAGAAGAATAAGTTGCATCATCACAGAGATCGTTTTCTTTCTCTGCTGTTTGTGGGTAGATACTATAGCACAGATCAATATCCATTTTACGGAAAATGCTGGGAATAAGATCAAAATAAGTTTCTGTGACTCACTCTATGAATCTTTTTTGGATTCTTCCGGTGCGACTTCTGTGAGTCTGCCCCATGTCCTTACGCCTGGCTACGCTACGTTGTATGAAACAAATAGAATATGGTCACTATTTATTGATCCGCGAGAAGAATTGGAAATATGGAAAGATGTAAATGGGAAACTGAGATTTTCGGGATTGCTCGCTACTACCAACAGCTATCTGAATGACAATTTTCTTCGCTATTTGACATTGGATTATAGGAAATCAGAGATGGTATTTATCTCAGAATGGGAGAAATTACCTAAGAAATTGGAGGTTTATCTTGACTCGGCCAAAGTCCCAAATCGTTTTAAAGAATTGGAAAGAAAACGTTTGCATTGGCTTGTGTGCAATATGTTGTTGGCCTATCCTCTCCATCATTCGCGGGCTTTGAATCTGAAATCTTATCATCCCACAAGAAGTTATTACGAACGACTTGCCCGAATTATAAAAGAAGACGACAGTCTTGAAAGTCTAAATGAATATAGGCTTGCATTGAAAGAATGGATTTCTTCCATTGCATATAGAGACTGCAAGACAAATAATCCTTTCTGCCGTCTTCAAAAGGAATTGGAATACGTTGGTGATAGTATTAAGAATCCACGGCTTAAAGAACGTCTTGCAGATATCTTCATTACGAGGTATCTCAGATTTTCCGGTACAGCACATCTTAAAGAGGTTAAATCTCTGCACGATAAAATGGTCAGAGATTCTGGAATGAAAGCTCGTTTCGCACAGATTTACCGACAATATGCCTTACTGGTTAAGGGACAGGCTGCGCCATTATTTTGTTTGCCTGACATCAATGGAGTAGAAAAGAAACTCACCGATTATAAAGGCAGTTACGTTTATATTGATGTTTGGGCAAGCTGGTGTGTACCGTGTTGCAAAGAGTTTGAGGCACTCAAAAAACTGGAACAAGAATTCCAAGGCAAAAATATCCGATTTATAGGAATTTCTATCGACCGAGATAGCATTGTCTGGAAAAAGAAAGTGAAAGAAGAATCGTTAGGAGGAATCCAACTACACGCCTCTGAAAACAGTACATTCAAAGACGATTATAAAATTGTTTTGATTCCTCGCTTTGTTTTATTGGACCCACAAGGTAGGATTATCAATGCTGAAATGACTCGTCCGTCCGATCCGAAAACAAAGATTATCTTGCAGAACCTGTTTGAATTCTGATGTCAGTATTCTTTCTACATAAATTCTGTTCGGAAATAAAAAGTCACAACTTGTCGCCGTAACACAAGTCGCCGGCATCGCCAAAACCGGGAACGATGTACTTATGTTCGTTCATTCCGGGATCGATAGCAGCACACCAGATTGTGGTTCGGTCGTCAGGGAATACACGTTTGATGTGGTCGATACCCTCAGGATTAGCAATTACACATGCTACGTGAATGCGACGGGGCGTACCTTTGGTGAGAAATGCTTTGTACCCCAGCTCCATCGAACTTCCCGTTGCCAGCATCGGATCGGCTATGATGAGGGTTTTCGCATCAATGCTCGGTGTTGCCAAATATTCCACATGTATACCTACATTATGATGTTCGGCGTCGGTGTACTCGCGATAAGCCGAAACAAAGGCATTTCCTGCGTGATCGAAGATGTTGAGAAAGCCGTTGTGAAAGGGCAGACCAGCACGGAATATCGTTGCCAACACAATCTTGTCTGTGGGTACATTTACGTGAGAGATACCCAAAGGAGTTGCTACATCCTTAGCCTGATAGGTTAAAGTTTTGGATATCTCATAGGCTTCGAGCTCGCCGATACGTTGAATGTTATTGCGGAAAAGCAGTCGGTTTTTCTGATAATCGACGTCGCGCATCTCTGCCAAGTACTGATTGATGATAGAATTGCTGTCGCTGAAATTAATGATTTGCATTGTCGTGTCGTACGGTTTAATGTGAGTCGTTGGGCCACTCTTTTGCAATGGACTTGAGAGGGCCGTTTTAAATTGGATGCAAAAGTAGGAAAAATCTCTTTTCTTTGCAAAGTCTGAATTACAAATATATTCAAGTTATATCGCTTTTTAAATTCTTTAACCTAAAAACGCTTAGTGAGTTGTAATTTAATTAACTGAAACTTGGTGGGAAAACGCAATTTTACTAACTTTGCTCCCGGTTTAAATGAAACTGATTTTAAAGGTTATAATTCACACTTAAATACATTTACAAAATGGCAAAGTTTGATAAGTCAGTACTGGAAAAGTACGGAATCACAGGAACAACAGAGGTTCTTTACAACCCTACCTATGAGGTGTTGTTCAATGAAGAGACCAAAGCCGGCCTCGAAGGATTTGAAGTCGGTCAGGAAACGGAGCTTGGCGCAATCAACGTTATGACCGGAATCTACACCGGAAGGTCGCCTAAGGACAAGTTCATCGTTGATGATGAGAACTCACACGACACTGTTTGGTGGACGTCTGATGAATATAAGAACGATAACCATCGTGCAACCAAGGAGGCTTGGGCTGCCGTTAAGGATATTGCTAAGAAAGAGCTGTCTAACAAACGTTTGTTCGTTGTAGACGGTTTCTGCGGTACACATAAGGACACTCGTATGAAAATCCGCTTCATTATGGAAGTGGCTTGGCAGGCACATTTCGTTACCAATATGTTCATTCGTCCCAAGAGCGAGGCCGATTTCGAGCAGGAGCCCGACTTCATCGTATACAATGCGTCGAAGGCTAAGGTCGAGAATTATAAGGAATTAGGTCTGAACTCTGAAACAGCCGTTGTTTTCAACGTAACGAGTAAAGAGCAAGTAATTATCAATACGTGGTATGGCGGTGAGATGAAAAAGGGTATGTTCTCGATGATGAACTATTATTTGCCGCTGAAAGGCATTGCATCGATGCACTGTTCGGCCAACACTGACAAGAACGGAGAGAACACAGCTATTTTCTTCGGACTGTCAGGAACCGGCAAAACAACCCTTTCTACTGATCCGAAACGTCTCTTGATCGGCGATGACGAGCACGGATGGGACGACAAAGGTGTATTCAATTTCGAGGGCGGTTGTTATGCAAAGGTCATCAATCTTGATAAAGAAGCAGAGCCGGATATCTATGGCGCCATCACGCGCGACGCTCTTTTGGAGAACGTTACGGTTGACAAAGACGGTAAGATCGACTTTGCTGACAAGAGCGTAACCGAAAATACGCGTGTATCTTACCCGATTTATCATATCAAGAATATACAGCGCCCCGAGTCGGAAGGCCCCGCTGCTAAGCAGGTTATCTTCCTTTCGGCCGATGCATTCGGTGTTCTGCCTCCCGTATCTATCCTGAACGCAGAGCAAACGAAATATTACTTCCTTTCCGGTTTCACTGCTAAGCTGGCCGGAACAGAGCGTGGTATCACCGAACCGACACCTACTTTCTCAGCTTGTTTCGGTCAGGCATTCCTCGAATTGCACCCCACGAAGTATGCACACGAACTCGTTCGTCATATGGAGAAGAGCGGCGCAAAGGCTTACTTGGTAAATACTGGTTGGAACGGAACGGGCAAGCGTATTTCCATTCGCGACACCCGCGGTATCATCGACGCGATTCTCGACCACTCGATCGATAAGGCTCCGACGAAGACTATCCCTTACTTCAACTTCGTTGTGCCCACAGAACTCAATGGAGTAGACCCGAAAATCCTTGATCCTCGTGATACTTACGCAGATGCTTCGCAGTGGGATGCAAAGGCAAAAGACCTTGCAGAGCGGTTCATCAAGAACTTCAAGAAATATGAAGGAAATGCAGACGGTAAGGCACTTGTATCTGCCGGTCCGCAATTATAACTTTTCTTTGAGTTAAGTTTTAGTTAATAGAAAGCTCGTTTGCAGTAATGCAAACGAGCTTTTTCATATTATAGAGAAAAGCCGAATATACCGTTACACCCTCATTTTTATCCTTCTTTGAAAGAGAAAAATAAAACGGGTCTGCAAGATGCCGTTAATCACCTTGTGAAAAGCCGTTAAACGGCGTGTATTTAACGGTTAAATGCATGCCGTTTGACGGTTAATTAGAACGGTGTTTGTATCTCATTGAAAATCAATGATATCGAATCAAGGGCTATTACAGGTATAGATATCCTCCGTCTTTCTCCAAAAGGAGAGAGCGGAGGATGAAGTCTTCCTCTAAATGCGGCGATAGAGATCGAGATATTGTGCCGTATAGGTAGCGTAATTGAAACGTTGGGAGTAGCGATACATCTCTTCGTGACGACGTTGAAGCGTTTTTTGTGGAATGTCCAATGCTTTTTGCAGTACCGAAATCATATGTTCCGGCGTGAAATCAGCCCAATAAGAGATGTAGTCTTGGGCTATTTCAGGAATGCTGGTGAGCTGACTGGCAACGATGTTACAACGAAAGCGCATTGCCTCTACGATGGGAAGACCAAACCCCTCGAGCTTGCTGGGAAAAAGAAAAGCGGCACAATGAGCATAGAGCCAGTATTTTTCCGAGTGTTCGATTTGGCCTGTCAGAAACACTCTGTCAGCATATCGCGTCGCAATTTGCTCGCGAATATCGTCTGCATAAGAGCCGGGAGTTTCGCCGCAGATGTAGAGATGATGGTCTGGAAAGGCATCCATCAAAGGCAAAAGTGTCTTGAAATTCTTCTTGGGAATAACTTGTCCGATGGTGAAAAAGAACTTTGCAGATGGATCTTTGACAAAAGCGGGCTGTTCGCGGGGGGCTGATTCGATGTCGGGAACACCGTTGTAAACAATGGAAACGCCTTTATTCCCGAAGCCGATATGGGTAGAAATATCGTCTTTTACATATTGAGAAATAACCGAAATATAATCGCTTCGCATGATTTTTAGCTTCATTTTCAATATACGTTTCAACCGATGGATTCCCGTTTTCTCACCGATGAAGTTAATGTCGTGGATAGTCAGCAGTCGTTTTGCACCCGATTTGCGGGGCGAAAGATGCTGACGCTGATCGGTAGTATGCCACAAATCAGCGCTGAGACCGAGTCTTTGGAGGTCTTGCAGTTCGTTTCCGGTTGTGAGATAATCGATATTCTCACTTCTGACTCCCGTATAATCAGGCGGTACGATGGCGATGAAATGCAGGTCGGGAGCATCTACACGGCAGAGTTCGGCATAATATCTGCGGGCTACTTCACCGAATCCGGTATAGTCGTTGATACGTGAAAAGTCGATGACAACATTCTTTTTCATAACTCGATGGATTTGATTTGGAGAATGGAAAGATAATAATCGATGAACGCCCGGGCCGTTTTGTCCCAGTCGAATCGGCCTGCATTGGCTCGGATTGCAGCCTCGCGGTCGGATCGCTGACGGTCGAAATCGGCCAGGCCTGCCCTTACTGTTTGGGCCATTTGCGCCGGATGCAGTTCGTCGAAATAATAAGCGGCATCGCCACCAACTTCGGGCAGCGAGGTAAGTCGTGACAGAAAGGTGGGCTTTCCGAAGCACATCGCCTCGACAACAGGCAGCCCGAAGCCTTCGCTGAGCGATGGGAAGAGAAATGCTCGACAGTCTCTGAACAGTCGTGCTTTATCTTCTGTCGATACCGGACCAAGCATCGTGACGTTGCTCAGGCGGTGGCGCGCGATGAGATTGCGTAGCAGTTGGCCGTAGTTTCCCTGTTCTTTGCCTGCTAAAAAGAGGTGATATTCGGGCAGTTGAGCCATCATTTCGACTAAAAGATGCACGTTTTTCTTGTCTTGTAGATGTGAGATGTGGAGCAGACTGTTAGCCGGAATGCTGATGGTTCCGCGTTCGGCGAGAGGCGAAAGATTGGTTACGCCGTTATGAATGACGCGAAACGGCACGTCGACAGCGAAATGTGAGCGCACATCTTGGCTTGTAAACTGCGAGATAAACGATAAATGGGTGGCTCGTTGCAGACTTTTCGCGATGCGTTTGGCTTTCTTTTGTTCAACCGAAGCCGGTAAATGATTATGAAAGAAATTGATGTCGTGCACGGTGATGAGCGTCTGCGGTGAGAAAGTATGGTGCAGTTTGGGTAGCTGTTGGGTAAAATGTACGAGGTCGACACGAGGAAACAGCCATCGACGTAGGGCTTTCGCGGGTGCCCAATTGAGGAAAAACAGCCGCCAACGGTTCATTTTGATATACCGAACCGATGGTCCGTAATGGCCCGTCAAACGACTGGGCACAATAAAATAAAATACTACGTCACGCTCGGCCAGCAGCCTTTCAGCCACCGCCGCGATACGTTTGGCGAGGTTGTCTTCAAACTCTCCCAAGCCCACGAACATATTTCGCGTGTCGTATAAATAAACGGCTATGCGCTGGGTCATCGTCAGTGGCTTATGAATTTGAATATTCCCGATAAGGCGAATGCAGATCGAGGTAATGGAACCGATGCTGCCTGCGCTGCGCTTCGGGGGGTATTTGCATATAGTTTCCGTATTTCTGAGCCAAGTAACGATCAGCTTTGGCCACGCCGAATATCGTTTCTCCCTCAAAGGAATAGGGTAGAGGAGTACCTAAAACGTGTTTAGTCATTGCGCCGCGGGCACCGTCGTCGTAGTCGGCTACAAGTCGACTGCGGTCGAAACTGTATGCCGTGAGCAGACGTCGAATTTTGCGTTGTACCTCGCCTAACGTGTAAATGCGGCGGCAAAGACGTGGAATCCAACTCGAAGCACCCGTTCCGCGCTTGTAAGGATCGCGCCAAAGCAGATATAAAACGCGCTTATAATACTCGTAAGCCGCGAAATGTAGGCGTCTGATCGGGGCCAAACGGGGAGTCCCGTCGATAGGAAACACGTCGATATAGATGCCTCCTAAGTAGGGTAGATGGCGTCGCTCGATGAGTGTTGTGGTGCTGTCTTGAATCTTGGCAAAGGGCAATGGATAAGCCGGATCATTCTCAGCACACACCATTTCGTATGGACTCGGGAGCCACTCACAGCAGTTGGCGATGAGTTTCTCGTAATCCGGCCGCGGCATTGCTATGTCTACGTCGTCGTCCCAGGGGATAAATCCGTGGTGGCGAACGGCTCCAAGCATCGTGCCGGCCCATATATAATAGGTCAACTGATGCTCGCGGCACGTGGCGTCGACGGCTCGCAGAATGGCAAGCGTGCGCCGGTGAAGTTCGGTTATATCATAGTTGGCCATCGTGTTGCGGGTTATTGGTCGGCCGTCAGACGGCCGGCGAGTTCGAAATCGGCTACGGTGTCCAGCTCCATTGAGAAGTAATCGGTGGTATCAACGATATTGAATGTGTGTCCTTGGGCGATGAGTCGCTGGAAAGCTTGTTCGTAAAAGATGCCCGAAAGACCTTCGACGACGATCATTTTAGCTAATTCGCGGAAGAGCGCCGAGGTGTAATCGGCCGTCATTTTTTCTACACCCACTGACTCGCCAACCGCCTTTTGCGGGTCGCAAGTTTTGCTGATTTCGACCATCCGACCATCGGGAGCGGTCATGATTTTCATTTCTTCTTCACCCAATGTGTGCCGATTGAGGGCCAAAGCAGAGCCTTCGGCATTAAGAATGGCGCGAATCAGCGAGGCGTCTAACAAGATATCGCTGTCTAAAAGCAATGTTTCGCGCCCGTCGATGAAAGGTTTTGCCAACCAAAGCGAATAGATATTGTTAGTGGTTCGATAGTCGGCGTTGTCTATATAGTGCACATTCAGCGTGGGATAAGCAGCCTCGACGGCCTGGCGAATCATCTCACCGCGATAGCCGGTAACGATGACTAACTCGCTGATAGCATTCTCCACGAGGGCGTCGATAGTACGGGCGAGTAAGGTCTTTGTGCCCACTTGCAGCAGGCATTTAGGCCGATCGTCGGTCAAGGGACGCAGACGCGTGGCCATTCCGGCGGCTAAAATCACGGCGATCATTGTGCGGCAATCCTCTTAATGGTGTCGCATACGATGCGGTTTTGCTCCCGGCGGCCGATCGTTATGCGCATATGTGTGTTGATATCAGGCTCGTTCATAAACTTCACTTTATAGTTTTGGTCGGCGAAAGCGGCCTGAAGCGCTTCCTTCAAAGCCGTGGGATACTTAATGAGAATGAAGTTGGCAATAGAGCGATAGACTTTAAATCCGGACAGACTGCCGATTTCCGAGACGTACATTTGTCGTGCTTCGTCCATTACCCGAGCTATTTCGCGGTAGTGAACATCCGATTTCAGCGCAGCGATACCTATTTCTTCCGACAGTCGGTCGTAGCCTAAATACATATTGGCATACCTTAAAAAGCGGTCCATCTCATCGCCTTTGCCTACGAATCCATAGCCCAATCTAAGTCCGGGAAGCCCATAAAACTTAGACATTGTGCGACAAACGATGATGTTGTCGTGGTTTTCGATGAGTCCCTTGATATAATCTGCGCGGTTGGAAACAAACGAAGCGTAGGCCTCATCGACAACAACGATGGTCTCGCGAGGTACCATTTCCACTACACGTCGCAGCTCGTCGCCCGTCAGTCCGTTGCCCGTTGGATTATTGGGCGATGCCAACAGCAGAATTTTCGGTTTCACTTCGGATACCATTTGTTGTAATCCATCGAGGTCATAGCGGAAAGTGTCGCCGTCTTCCACCATCGGATACTGGCGGGTTACACCTTCTACCTCGTCGGCTATCGACTGATAATACCACCACGAGAACTTAGGAATAAGCAATGTCTTGTTTTCTCCGCGTGTGAGAAAATAATGAACGGTCTTTTTCAGCAGGTCTTCTGCACCGTAACCGATGATGATTTGGCGCTCGTCAATGTCATAAAGCTCAGAGAGAAACACCGAGAAGATGCTCTTTTTGCCCTGATCGTAGATGCGTGTATAGAAAGCCAACTTCTTAATATCAAACTTTCGGATGGCTTCTTCGACCTCGGCCGAGGGCTCAAAGTTGAACTCATTGCGATCGAGATAATTTAAATCCTGCTCCATTGTGTCATTATTTGCTTGCAAAGTTAGTACAACTTGCAGACATAGCCAAGAAATATGGTTCTTATTTTAAATAGGAGTGGGGAACAGCCTTACCATAAACGAATCACGGCATCTATCACATTGATTATCAATTAAATATAATCCACATTCTGATTAACTGTTAATTGCACTGCATTTAACAGTTAAATGCCTGCCATTTAACGGCTTTTCGCAGTGCGTTTAACTGTTAGTTACAACGCGATAAACGGTTAATTAAAACACCATTCATATTTCGTTGAAAATCAATAAAGTACAGGCCGGAATTTGATATGTAATCAATGAGCTAAAATTTCAATAACGTCTCTATTGCCATTTCACATCAATTCCCGATCGTTACCTTACAACTCAAAACACACCAGATAATTATCCGCTATGCGGATGAGCACGGAATGGCTCAATACCACAGCGTATTGGCACCGCCGTACGTCCCATTTTACTTCCTCTCACTCTTTCTTTTCCCTTCAAAATATCGTCCCACGACGGGCAAACTGCTCAAAGGGAAGTCGTGTTTTACGATATAAGCGAGGAAGAGCAGGATGAGAACAGTATTTAAAAACAGGGCAATGGAAGTAGTGCAAAGACTGTTCGTCCACGTCATTGCATAGAAAATGACGGCAGTAAGGAGTACATAAGTCGTGATTTCGCGCACCGGATAGGCAATCGGATATTTCTTTTGACCTACGATGTAACTCAATGTCATCGCCGTGGCATAGCCTATGAAGCCGGCCCAAGCACACGCAATGTAACCGAAACGAGGCACAAACACAACGTTGATCACGATGAGTACGGCGCAGCCAACGCCCGAAAAGTAAGCGCCCCAGATGGTTTTGTCGATCAGTTTATACCAAAATGAGAGGTTAAAGTATATTCCCATCATAATCTCCGCAGCCATAACGATGGGCACGACACGCAGTCCGGACCAGTAATCGTGGCCTATAATGTGTCTCAACACATTCAAATAGCCGATCACAACGAGGAAAGCGAGCAGTGTGAAGATGATGAAATATTTCATTGCTTGGGCATACGTGGCACGGTTGTCGCGGTCTTTGGCCTTGCCGAAAACAAACGGTTCGTAGGCGTAACGAAATGCCTGGGTAATCATTGCCATAATCATCGCCACCTTGCTGGCCGCTCCGTAGATACCCAATTGCGTGTGGGCGTTGGCTCCCCGATAGATATACGGGAAGAGAATCTTATCTGCCGTCTGGTTGAGTATGCCCGCAATACCGAGTACTAAGATAGGCCAGCTGTATGAAATCATACGTTTCAGCAGGGCCTTATCAAATGAATAGCGGAAGCCTTGCAGCTCTTTCGCTAAGAAGACGAACACAAATGCTGTACAGAAAAGATTGATATAGAAGACATATCCTACGTCGAGCGTGAAATGACTGTCATATATTCCGAAAGGATTCAGCTGCAGCGCGGGCAGCACGATGAGGTAAAGCACGTTGAGAAAAATATTCATCGAGATATTGACCAGCTTCAAGGCGGCAAACTTGATGGGGCGTTTCTTGTAGCGAAGATAGGCAAACGGGATGCACTGGAAGGCATCTAAGGCCACGCAGATGAACATCACCGCCACGTAAGACCGATGGTCTGCGTAGCCCATCAGCGATGAAATGGGATTCAGAAAAGCCAAGACGACAATGATAAACAGCAGCGATGTGAAGCCCACCGTCATTAATGTGGTGGCATAAACACGGTTAGGCTTCTCCTCACTTTTGTTGACATAGCGGAAGAATGTGGTCTCCATACCGTATGTGAGCAGCACAAGCAGCAGCGCTGTATAGGCATAAATGTTGGTCACAATGCCGTATTCGCCGCCCGAAGCAGCGAATTTGGCTGTCTGGATAGGCACCAGCAGGTAATTGATAAATCGTCCGATGATGCTGCTCAAACCGTAAATGGCAGTGTCTTTTGCTAAGTTTTTGAGTCCGTCCATATTGTTGTTGTTTTGTGGGGAGGTAGGTTTGGTAGGGGCAGTAGGTTTTGTAGGCCCCCTATCAAACCTACTGCCCCTACCAAATCTACCCTCACCTACCTCCTCTCCTATACTCCATCCGCGCGCGATAGCGCTGCTCTTTCACACCGCCTTCACGCAGAAACTTGCGATCTTGATAGTCAATGAGGCCGCGAATCAGCGCCAGCGCTTGGAAAATAACGATCAATGCGAGGTTGGCAATGTCTTCATCGCTGCGTCCTTTGATCTGTCTCATATACCAAGCCACATCGTTATGCTTCTTGCATAAGTCCCTGCTGGCAATATATTTATAATCTTTTGGCCCCCAAATCGCCAATTGATGGTTGCGCAAATAGTCTCTGAAATCTTCTTTCAGTTCCTCCAAACTTCCCTTGGCAATCGTTGTCAGGAAGTGCTCTGTATTGGAAGAGCCCTCTGCATCACTGTAACCCTCAACGATGTTTTGCTTGGCCGAGCGGGCGGCTTGCTGCATCTGGTCGGCCGTTCTGTCGTGCGCCCGATCCAGAAAGTGGTTAACAAAATAGATCGTCATATCGATTACACACTCGGTTTTCTGATAAGCAAACAGCGTTCGATAGCTGTCAATCTTCTTTTTCGCATCGTCCATAGATTCACCTTTACCCAAAGAACATATATGCCAGTGTTATTGCAGCTATTACTCCACACAAATCGGCAAGTAATCCGCAGGTTACTGCGTGGCGAGTATACTTGATGTTGATGCTCCCGAAATAAACGGCGAGAATGTAAAACGTGGTATCTGTCGAGCCTTGAAACAGGCAACTTAATCGCCCCACGAATGAATCGGCCCCGTAAGTGGTCATCGTGTCGACCATCATTCCGCGTGCCCCACTGCCCGAAAGGGGCTTCATCAGCGCTGTGGGGAGTGCTTCCACGAAGGCTGTATTGCCTCCACACGCTGCAACTAACCCCTTGATGCCGCCCACCAACATATCCATCGCGCCCGAAGCACGGAAAACACCGATGGCAACGAGTATCGCTACCAAGTAAGGAATGATACGAACAGCCGTCTGAAAACCTTCTTTTGCCCCCTCGATAAAGGCGTCGTACACATTGATTCGCTTGCGCACGCCCGCCAGAATGAATGCAATGATAATCGTCATCAGCACAATATTGGCTACGCTCGTACTCACTACGCTCATCTGTTCTTTGTTAAGCTGTCCGAATCCCCAAATGATTCCGCCTACGATGGCAAGCATTCCGCCGAGTGTGAGCAGCATTGTGCGGTTGAATAAGTTGATGCGTTGATAGACGGATGTGATGATAATGCCGGCCAATGTGGAGAAAAACGTGGCTAGAAGAATGGGGATAAACACATCCGTAGGCTGTTGTGCGCCCAGCTGTGAACGATAGACGAGGATGCTCACAGGTATCAATGTCAGCCCTGATGTGTTCAAAACGAGGAACATAATCATCGGATTCGAGGCCGTATCTTTTCTCGGATTCAATGTCTGTAATCGTTCCATCGCTTTCAAACCCAATGGAGTTGCGGCGTTGTCGAGTCCCAACATATTGGCGGCAATGTTCATAAAGATAGCGCCTGTGGCCGGATCGCCTTTCGGAATATCAGGAAACAGTCTGCTGAAAACAGGTGAGAGCACCCTTGCTAACGCGTTGATAAAGCCGCTGTGTTCGCCGATCTTCATCACACCGAGCCATAATGAGAGCACGCCTGTCAGTCCGAGACTGATCTCGAAAGCCGTTTTCGACGTGTCGAATGTGGCGTTCATCATTGCCGGAAACACCGATACGTCGCCTTCGAAGATGAGTTTCGCTAGCCCGATAACAAAGGCGATGACGAAGAAAGCAATCCAAATATAATTCAATACCATTCTGTTGCAAAAGTAAATGATTTCTTGCACCTGACAAAGTTTTTACCTATGATAGTGCCGAAAATCTTTATCTGTCGGGTTATTAACCGAAAAATTAGGGGCGATTATTTTGCAGTTAGGCGCAATTACGTTATTTTTGCACTTGAATCCGGTAAATGAATGAGAATGAAAAAGACTTTCACGCGCGTGTTTTCAATAGCTCTGCTCGTTGTGGCTGTATTGAATTTCACCGCCTGCAACAAGCAAAAATTTAATGTAAACGGTACAATTAGCGAGGCTAAAGACTCGATATTGTACTTTGAAAATATGAGTCTCAATGGCCCGGAAGTGGTCGATTCGGTTCGACTGAACGCCGACGGAGTCTTCCATTTCAGTGCAAAGGCCACGGGATCGCCTGAGTTTTACCGCCTGAGAATTGCCGGACAGATCATCAATGTGGCCGCAGACTCAACGGAAAACATTACCATCAAGGCCGTATTTCCTACGATGTCGGACGGTTATGAAGTGTCGGGCTCTGAGGAATGCAGCAAGATCAAGGAACTAGCTCTGATGCAGATGCGACTTCAAACGCAGATAGATGCCATTGCGAAGAGCCCCGATCTCGGCGTGGATGCTGTGGAAGACAGTGTCGCTAAGGTATTGGACGTGTATAAGAACAACGTCAAACTCAATTACATCTTCAAGCAACCGATGAAGGCTTACGCTTATTTTGCACTGTTTCAAACCGTTATTTTAGGCGACGCCAACGTTTTGATATTCAATCCCCGCAGCTCTTCGGCCGACGTGAAAGTGTTTGCCGCCGTGGCCACCAGCTGGGACACGTATTATCCCCAGTCGTTACGCGGCGAGAACTTACATAATATTGCCATCGCTGGAATGAAGAATGTGCGTATCATTCACAATGAAGCCGCACGGTCGATCGATGCCGATAAAGTGGATGTCTCGGGCTTGATAGACATCGCTTTGCGCGACAATAAGGGACGTTTGCGGCGTTTGAAGGAGTTGAAAGGCCGTGTCGTGATGCTCGATTTTCACCTATTCGCCGGCGAAGGATCGCTGAAACGCATTATGATGTTGCGCGATCTGTACAACAAATACCACGCAATGGGCTTCGAAATATACCAAGTTTCAGTCGATCCCGACGAACATTTTTGGAAGCAACAGACTGCTGCACTACCCTGGATCAGCGTTCGCGACGAGGCAGGTGTACGTTCGTCTAATCTCGTGAGCTATAATGTGCAGAGCCTTCCGACTTTCTTTCTCATCGATCGTAACAATGTTTTACAGAAGCGCGACGCCCAAATCAAAGACCTGGATGCCACTCTTCGCGCTATGTTGAAGTAAAGAGCGAAGCGGGGAATACTATTACGATCAATGCCGATAACCGTTTTTCGCGGGCGAATAAGATTAAAATGATGAATGTTTTAGAGAGATTCAAGTATTGTCCGGTGTGCGGGAGCTCGCATTTTGAGACAAACAGTGAGAAAAGTAAGTTATGCCGGAGTTGCGGATTCGAGTATTTCATCAATCCAAGTGCCGCTACGGCCGCATTTATTATGAATGAGCGGGGCGAGCTTTTGGTTGAACGTCGCAAGCGAGAACCGGCTAAGGGGATGCTCGATTTGCCCGGAGGGTTCTGCGATGTGGATGAAAACATCGTGCAGGGACTGCGTCGTGAGGTGCGCGAAGAGACTGGGTTAAAGGTCGTCAGCGAGCGTTTCGTGATGAGTTGCCCTAACGTTTACCTTTATTCCGGCGTGGAAATCCCTACGATGGATTTGTTTTTCGAATGCGAAGTAACAGCTGGCGAGGAGCCTGTTGCTATGGACGACGCGGCCGAATGTATGTGGATTCCGTTGCGTGAGATTCGTATCGAACAGTTCGGTCTGCGTTCCGTGCGCCAGGCTTTGTATGAGTTTATTGAACAGAAAAGTAAAAATTGACGAAAACTCCGCTCTATCCGTAAACGGATTGATACTTAAAAATCAACGATGGAAACACATAAGTAAATGAGATTTGTATGGTATTGATTCTCAATTAAATACGAACATAGTTCTGATTAGCAATTAATCGTACGATAACTAATGGTTAAATGCATTGCGAAAATCCGTTAAACGCACGCCATTTAACGGTTAATTGCAAGGTGATAAACGGTTATTTAAAAAGGGATTTGTATATACCTGATTTTCAGGTATATACAAATCCCTTTTCGTCTCTTTTCTTTTGTTCTTCTGTCTGAAATGTAATCAGTTGAAGTTTAATTATTAATTCTTTCGTCGGAGGATTCTGCCGGCACAGTCAGCCAGTACAACGATGGCGCCTGCCAATATCGCAGTGTCTTTGATTACGAGCCTTCCTGCACCCGTTAAAAGCGGGAATCCGTGCTCGCCACTGCCCAAATCGGGCACCCAAACCTCGGGAGTGGTGATGAGAAACGACAGTGTTCCGAAAGTCATTAAGATGACAAGACCGGCCCCGATGAAGCCCGGCTTGGGCCAAAAGATGCCCAATAAGGTCAGGATTCCGAATGACATAATCATTAAGCCCAATCCTTTGGAGAATGTGTAAGTATGATTGGTTTCGTGCCAAGCGTGTTTCTTTGCATCGAATTCACCCTCTTTGAGTTTGTAGTCTTTGTATTCGGGTGCATCCTTGGCATAGAAAAAACTCATAAACGGACTGTTGGCTACAAACGGTACGATGCCTTCGGCCTCATAATTCCAAAATTTCAGTCCGCCGATCCATATAAAAATGATGAATATGGCCACACGAATCAGATTCACTCCTGTTGCTTTTAGTGATGCCGACAGCTGTAAAATGACGGTCATCAATGTAGAAAATTTTCCCTTCATAATTGTTGTTTATTTAATTGTTAATCCTGTTTCCGTCTGCCTCTGTGGGCAGTTTCGGTCTTCTTTTCGGGCACAAAGATACGAAGAAAACGATGAATTGTATCACTAATTTGTATTTATTACAAAAACAATCTCCATTTATGACATATTCATCTACATCTGTTCGGCTTATTGTTAATCGTTTGCAGATTTGTTAAAAGAGTGAAAACATATGCTATATAATAAGGTATAAGTAAAAGTTTTAATTACTTTTGCACCCTATAAAAGTTATACACAGCTATTATGCAAGAGAATTTAGTCATTGTAGAGAGCCCTGCCAAGGCTAAAACCATAGAGAAATTTCTCGGTAAAGACTATAAGGTAATGTCCAGTTACGGGCATATCCGCGATCTGAAAAAGAAAGAGTTGAGTATCGACGAGAATACTTTGGAACCCACATACGAGATTCCCGACGAGAAGAAAAAGCTGGTGAGCGAACTCAAAAAGAATGCAACGGCTGCCCGGAAAGTGTGGTTGGCATCCGATGAGGACCGTGAGGGAGAGGCCATCTCGTGGCATCTGTGTGAGGTGTTGGGCTTGGATGAGGAGAAGACAAGCCGTATTGTGTTTCACGAAATCACGAAATCGGCCATTTTAGAAGCCATCGAAAAGCCTCGACATATCAATATGGACCTGGTCAATGCACAGCAAGCCAGACGCGTATTGGACCGTTTGGTGGGCTTCAAACTGTCTCCGGTGCTGTGGCGGAAGGTGAAACCCGCACTCTCGGCAGGCCGTGTTCAGAGTGTGGCTGTTCGTTTAATCGTGGAGCGCGAGCGTGAAATACAGGCTTTCAAGAGTGAACCTTATTACCGAGTGAATGCTATTTTCTCTGTCATTCACGCCGACGGAAGCGCGTCGGAAGTAAAAGCTGAGCTTGAGAAACGTTTCAAGACCCATCAGGAAGCTGTCGACTTTTTGGAGAAATGTAAGGATTCGACTTTCAAAGTGGGCTCCATCACTAAGAAACCGTTGAAGCGTACGCCTGCGCCTCCATTCACAACGTCGACGCTTCAGCAAGAAGCAGCTCGCAAGTTGGGATTTACGGTGAGTCAGACGATGATGGTTGCACAGCGACTTTATGAAAACGGGCGCATTACTTATATGCGAACGGACAGCGTGAATTTGTCGAAACTCTGCATAGGAGCGGCCAAAGAAGAAGTTGTTAAGCTCTGGGGCGAAGCGTATAGCAAGCCGCGTAATTTCCAAACACATTCAAAAGGTGCGCAGGAAGCACACGAAGCGATTCGTCCGACGTATATGAGCGATTCGCAGATAGAAGGCACACAGCAGGAGAAACGCCTCTATGACCTTATCTGGAAACGCACAGCAGCCAGCCAGATGACCGATGCACAGATCGAGAAAACAACCGTAACGATCGATGTCAGCGGTGCAAACGAGAAGTTTGTAGCTACGGGTGAGGTGATCGTTTTCGATGGATTCCTCAAAGTTTATCGTGAATCGACCGACGATGATGATGCTAACAATCAGGAAGACTCAACCCATTTGTTGCCTGTTTTGAAACGAGGCGATGAGTTGCAACGCAATGAAATCATCTCGACGGAGCGTTTCAGTCAAGGTCCTGCACGCTATACGGAGGCCAGTTTGGTGCATAAGTTAGAGGAGTTGGGTATCGGTCGTCCGTCTACTTACGCTCCGACGATCAGCACAATACAGCAACGCGAGTATGTACAAAAGGGTGATAAGAAGGGCGAAGAGCGCCAATACACCATCGATTCGCTGAAAGGCATCAAGATAACGACACGTAACAGGAAAGAGACCGCAGGCAATGAGAAAGGCAAATTGTTGCCAACGGATATTGGGATTGTAGTCAACGATTTTCTCATCAACAACTTTCCGGGTATTATGGACTATCATTTTACGGCCCGAGTAGAGCAGCAATTCGACCGTATTGCAGAAGGAAAGGAAGGCTGGAAGAAGATGATGAAAGCCTTCGACAAGGATTTTGAGCCGACGGTAGATAACGTAATCAAAACCCGTTCGGAGCATAAGGCCGGCGAACGAGAACTGGGAACGGATCCCGTTTCGGGCAAACCGGTATTCGTTAAGATAGGTCGCTTCGGCCCGGTTGTACAAATCGGTACGGCCGAAGATAAAGACAAGCCGCGCTTCTCGCAGTTGCCCGCAGACAAAAGTATGGAGACCATTACGCTTGATGAGGCTTTGGAGTTGTTTAAATTGCCCCGAACCATTGGCGAATTTGAGGGCAGCGCCGTGGTGATTGGTGCCGGACGATTCGGTCCTTACGTGTTGCACAACAAGAAATATGTATCGCTTCCCAAGACAGAAGACCCGATGACGGTGGGTTTGGAGACTGCAATCGACTTAATAAATCAAAAGCGTGAGCAGGAGAAAAAGCGTCATATCAAAGCCTTTGAACAAGATCCGAAGTTGGAAGTGTTGAACGGTCGCTACGGGCCTTATATCGTTTACGACGGCAAAAATTATCGAATGCCGAAGAATCTCCACGACTCTGCGGCCGAACTCAGCTATGAACAGTGTATGGAAATCGTCAAATCCGCACCCGGAAAAGCTGTTGCCAAGAAGAAATAAAGGATGCATCGGATCATCATCATCGGCTATATGGGTTCGGGAAAGACCACAGTCGGCCGAGCGCTTGCACATAATTTGGGGCTTTCTTTCTATGATCTCGACTGGTATATAGAAAGCAGAATGCACAAGACAGTCAAGCAATTGTTTGATGAAAAGGGTGAAGCTGGCTTTCGTTTGATTGAACGTAATCTGCTGCACGAGCTTGCCGAGTTTGAGAATATCGTCATTAGCTGTGGTGGAGGGACGCCTTGCTTCTTCGATAATATGGCTTATCTCAATGCGCAAGGCGATACAGTGTACCTCAAAGCTACGCCGGACGTATTGCATGGACACCTGAAAATGGGGAAGACTGTTCGTCCGTTATTGCTCGATAAGACCGAAGACGAAGTGCAAACTTTCATAAGTCGGCAACTTGCTGAGCGCGAAACTTACTATAACAAGGCCAAATACACATTGGATGTAAACCTTATGGACAATTACGAAAAGATTAAAATATCAGTGCAGAAACTGCGAGAACTACTTAAAATATAGACTTTTGAAATGAAGAAATGGACCATTGAAGACTCCAAAGAACTGTATAACATCAACGGTTGGGGAACTTCTTACTTCGGCATTAACGATAAGGGAGATGTCTATGTCACGCCTTGTAAGGATAATACAGAGATTGATCTGCGCGATGTTATGGATGAGTTGGCACTCAGAGATGTAACTCCGCCTGTGCTTCTGCGCTTTACCGACATTCTCGACAGCCGTATCGAGAAGACTGCAAGCTGCTTTCAGAAAGCCGCAAAGGAATACGATTACAAAGGCGAAAACTTCATTATCTATCCCATTAAGGTGAATCAGATGCAGCCGGTAGTGGAAGAAATCATCTCGCACGGCCGCAAATTCAATCTCGGTTTGGAAGCAGGCAGCAAGCCGGAGTTGCACGCTGTCATTGCGGTTCAGTGTCAAAGTGACTCTCTTATTGTGTGTAACGGCTACAAAGATCAATCTTATATCGAGCTGGCTTTGCTTGCTCAGAAGATGGGTAAGCGTATCTTCATTGTCGTCGAGAAGCTAAACGAACTCGAAATCATCGCTAAAATGGCCAAGAAACTTGATGTTAAGCCCAACTTAGGCATACGAATCAAGCTCGCTTCGAGCGGTTCCGGTAAGTGGGAAGAGAGCGGTGGCGATGCAAGTAAGTTCGGATTGACCAGCTCTGAACTGTTACAAGCCCTCGAATTATTGAACGAAAAGGGGCTGAATGACTGCTTACGGCTCATCCACTTTCATATAGGCTCGCAGATAACGAAGATTCGTCGTATTCAGACTGCATTGAGAGAAGCGGCCCAATTCTATGTTCAACTGCACAAAATGGGCTATAATGTCGACTTCGTTGACTGTGGAGGAGGACTCGGAGTAGACTATGACGGCACACGTTCGTCGAATAGTGAGAGTTCTGTTAACTATTCGATACAAGAGTATGTCAATGATTGCATCTACACGTTTGTTGATGCCGCCGACAAGAATGACATCTCCCACCCCAACATTATTACTGAAAGTGGACGTTCGTTGGTGGCTCATCACAGCGTGTTAGTTATCGATGTGCTCGAGACGGCATCGCTTCCAGAGATGCCCGAAGAGTTCGAAGCCACGGCCGAAGACCACCAGTTGGTGCGTGATTTGTATGATATCTGGTGTAAACTCAACCCTCGTTCGATGATGGAAGACTGGCACGATGCCGAGCAAATACGTGAAGAGGCGCTCGATTTGTTCTCACATGGGATGGTAGATTTGAAGACCCGCGCCGAGATCGAGAGTATGTATTGGAGCATTTGTCGTGAAATCAACAGCCTGGCTAAGTCTTTGAAGCACGTACCCGATGAATTAAAGAGTATGGATAAGCTGTTAGCCGACAAGTACTTTTGCAATTTCTCGCTCTTCCAAAGCCTTCCCGACAGTTGGGCCATCGATCAGTTGTTCCCCATTATGCCCGTACAGCGCCTCGATGAGCGGCCTACTCGCAACGCAACACTGCAAGACATCACGTGTGACAGCGATGGAAAGATTGCCAATTTCGTTACCAATCGCCACATCGGTCACGTGCTCCCCGTGCATCACTTGCGCCGAAACGAGCCTTATTATTTAGGTGTTTTCTTGGTTGGAGCATATCAAGAGATTCTCGGCGATATGCATAATCTCTTCGGAGATACCAATGCTGTGCATGTATCCGTTAAAGACGGACATTATCATATCGACCAGATCTTTGATGGAGAAACTGTTGAAGAAGTGCTCGATTACGTGCAATACAACCCTAAAAAGCTTGTTCGGCAACTCGAAATATGGGTGACCAAGAGTGTCAAACAGGGTAAAATATCGCTTGAAGAGGGCAAAGTATTCCTCTCGAATTATCGTTCCGGACTCTACGGATACACCTATTTGGAATAAGAAACGCTGTGATTGGGCCGCCGAAAACATTGAATGCGCCGGCCCAATCGCAGTGTTTCTTATTCTAAATATTTATTAAAACCCTTTCCGATCGTGTAACTTTCCTCCCCCGCATTCGTCATTTCAACAGAGAGAAGATGAAGACTATCAATTTCCGTAACGACATTCTGCCGTTGAAAAACCAGCTTTATCGGCTGGCACTGCGGATTACTCTCAATGCCGCAGAGGCCGAAGATGTCGTTCAGGACACGTTGATTAAAGTCTGGAATAGGCGAGACAGTTGGGAGACTATTGGTTCAATAGAGGCTTTCTGTCTGACAATCTGCCGCAATTTGTCGCTTGATCGGCTCCGCAAACAGGACAAACAAAATTACTCTTTGGATGCAGATGCTACGATACAACAGCCCGACGGTACGGCAAATCCTTATGAGACGACAAGCCAAAGAGACCGAGTCGAACTGATACGTCAACTCATCGATGCTCTCCCCGAGAAACAACGGAGTTGCATCCAGCTGCGAGACTTCGAGGGAAAAGCCTACAAGGAAATAGCCGAAGTGCTCGAAATAAGCGAAGAACAAGTGAAAGTCAATATCTTTCGAGCGCGTCAGGCCATCAAAACCAAGTTCAAACAATTAGACGATTATGGACTATAAATACATCAGACAACTGTTAGATCGCTACTGGAAGTGCGAGACCTCGCTTGCAGAAGAGGATATCCTGCGCACGTTTTTCAGTCAATCGACCGTCCCCTCGGAGCTTTTACGCTACCGAGAGTTGTTCACTTACGGGCAACTCAACAAAGAGACGGACGTTTTAAGCGACGACTTCGATGAGCGAGTACTGTCTGTGATCGACGAACCAGCACCGGTCAAGGCCCGTACTATCACGATGACGCACCGGCTCAAACCGTTTTTCAAGGCAGCGGCAGTGGTTGCCATCTTCCTCACACTGGGCAATGCGGCCCAGGTTTCGTTCTCAGACGACAGCGATGTACGTACGAATGTGCCCGCAGGATATGATAAAGTGCATCGGGGAACATCCGTTGCAATGGGCGATTCTGCCGTTATCGATACGCTGCATCAGCATCTCTCGCAACCTGTGACACAGCCGGCCGCCAATCTGTTAAAATGAAATTTCTATGCTTTCTCTATAAAATAAATGTTTAGTAAAACAAAGTTGAGGCTGTGAAGTCTCGTTTCTCTCAAATTTTTCATAACATACTAACGTAGTAAAGGGACCGCTATTCCATCGGGAATAATGCGGTCCCTTTTATTGTTTGCAGATTGGATAAAGAATGACTTCATACAAAATTCTTTCAGTCTCACCCCCAATAGGCCACGGCCTCACCTCAACCCCTCTCCTTAGGGAGAGAAGAGCGTTATTGAACTGTATTTGATTGAATTCCAGAGGCTTATCTATTGTGTTGCAATTAACGGTTAAATTCATCGCAATCAATGGTTAAACGGCTTGTATTTAACCGTTAATCGCACTGTGTTTAATGGCTTTTCACGACACAATTAACCGTTAATTGAATTTCGCTTTGTATATATTTGATAATTAGGAACATATCGGAGCTTGTCCCTCTCCTCTCCTTTTGGAGAGGAGAGGGGAATGAGGCCGTGACTTATTGGGTATGAGGCCTTATCTCATTTTCAACCAATCATACCGGATCATTAAGTCGGATACGGTGTGAGCTTGCTTCAATCGCTTGATTTCTTGTGTCGAAACATTCTCTCCTGTCACCTCAACATTCATATTAGAGCCCACTGCTGCGGGTGCTTTCGACGGGTCGAGAATGCTTTGTCCGATGCCTTTCCACGCGTAATCATCTAAATGAAGCAGGTTGAGAAGCGTGGGATACATATCCACCTGACCCATTACCGCATCGTAACGAAGGCCGACGGGCGAATTAACCACAATAAATGGCGTGTACTGATGAGCTGAAACCATCTTGTGTCCGATGGTCGATCGCCGAATGTCTTCGCGGTCAGCGGCCAATCCCTCGTGGTCGCCTGTGATAACAATCATCGTGTTTTGATAATCGGGGCGCGTCTTCAAGTAATTCAACAAGATGCCGAGTGCGTGGTCGGTATAGTTTGCCATCGTGATAAAATCGCGCATTTTGGTTGGATAATTGCCGCGAAGTTTGATGCGTTTCAGGGCGTCTGGCAGGATAAACGGGTTGTGTCCTGAGTATGTAACGAGTTGAAGATAAACGTGTTCGCCGCTTTTCCATATCTCGCCTCGCTGCATTTTCTCTACTGCTTGCTTCATAAACGATACGTCACCGAGCTTCTTTCGCGATCCCACTTTCTCGTCCAAACGCCAGCAAGGCTTAGCAAGCAGTGTGTCGATACCGAACGATCGCGCTACGATTGCTTGATTCCAAGTCACCGCTTTGTCCACAGTGAGCAGATAACTGCGAGATTTTTCACGTGCGTGCAGCGCCTTGGTCAGTGTCGGATAAGTGTCGTCGGGATAACGCATAGCATAACATCCGCTGTTGATGGGCAACATTCCCGCATTGATCAGCAATTGGCAGTCTATCGACCGACCGCCTTTCACCTGTGTCAAGACGTGCGGTGCATAAAGTGTTGACCGTTCACGCAATACGCGGTTGAGGTTGGGCGTAATCTCGATACCCTCTATCCGCTGTTCCAACACCCAACTTTCTAACGATTCACAGAGCACAACGACGAGATTATTGCGTCTTGATATGCTGTCGGGTAGCGGTCGATAAGCTGGCTTTTCGGCCATCCAATGCTCGATTTCACGTCTCATTTCGGGTGTAAAAGGCTTGTCTGTCTGTATCGCGTCATAGTAAAGATGACCGAAAACGGTATACATCGGGACGATGCAAGTATAGTAATTGGCCGATTGCAGATGGTCGAAGGCCTTGGTAAGACCGCCTCTCAGTGCGAGTTGTACGGTCGAAATACCGGCCACAACGAGTGTCAATACGGCATAAGGCATCATCACCCGCGGACGCTTCGATGGTGAACGGCGTCGGCGAAGCCGGTGAACGAGCAGAGCAATAGTGGACAATGGGAAAAGCATATCTATCCATCGGGCTGAGTCAATGACGCTGGGCAGGAAGTCACTCAGATTTCCTGCGAGCCCGTAACTGCTTAACGGAATGACCGAATTATAGGTTCGGCTGTACATTAGATTGCAGATGAGCAGCACATCTACTGCGAACAGCACTGCCAGTTGCACCCAATCGCGCCGCGTCACAATGTAAGGCAATAGCAAAAGAAGCGAGATGAGCGCCGTATTTACATAAAGTTCGGGTATCGAAAACGATGTAAAGGTAGTTTGGAGGCACCAAATGACATCGAAAAGAATGAATTTTAGGAACAGACACAGCGCATATTGTCGTGTCGGAGCATCCCACTGCTTGCGGGGGAAGATGCGTCTTAATAATCGTTTCATATCTATTGGTCTTTGCTTCGATCAAAATTTCGTATGCAAAAATACATAATTAAATTCATAATTCACAATGAACGATTCATAATCGGTCGTGATTATTCTTTAATCGGAAATCAAACGGGGAGAACGAATTATATTCATCGGTCAGTATTTCCTGCCTTTTGAAAAGAAGCTGGCAATGAGTCGACTTTATACTCATATCCAATTGAATGTCAGTTAGATATAAAGGTGCTTGCAATTAACTGTTAATCACCGTGCAATTAATGATTAAACGCATGCCGTTTAACGGCTTTTCGCTGTGCGATTAACGGTTAATTAAAAGCGGAAAAACGGAAACATAAAAAAGAGAATGAATGCGATGGGATAAAAAGTAAATTCTTATATAATATTCAACGACTGTCATTCGTTCTTTTCTTAGGTTTGTCCGGACTTATGTCGGAAACTTCGTTAATGAATTATCAACGGTTCATTACCAATCGTCAATTATAAAAACAGTATACGATTTATGAAATTTCACCCATCTAAACCGCTCTTTTGGGTACTCGTTCTCAGCATTATCGCTACACTGCCGTTTATCGGTCTGACTGATTTTTACTCCAAAGGAGAACCTCGCGAGGCTGTTGTGGCCCTCTCGATGCTCAAAAACGGCGACTGGATTCTGCCCGTTAACAATGGCGGCGACATACCTTATAAACCGCCGTTCTTTCATTGGTGCATCGCAATTTGTTCGCTCCTGCCGGGCTATGTCAGTGAGTTCACCGCTCGGTTGCCGTCGGCACTGTCGCTAATTGTACTGACCGGAATCAGTTATATGTTCTTTGCACGTCGCAAAAACGGGCAAATCGCCTTGCTGACAGCCTTTCTGTTACTGACGGCTTTTGAGGTTCACCGGGCCGGAATGGCGTGTCGCGTGGATATGATGCTTACTGTTTTCATCGTGGGTGCACTCTATTTGTTCTATCGTTGGTGGGAAAATGGGATGGAAGGACTGCCCGTCGGAGCCGTCCTTTGTATGAGTGGGGCTGTGCTTACCAAAGGTCCTGTGGGCTTTTTGTTGCCTTGTCTTGTGATGGTTGCATTCTTGTGGCTGCGTGGTAAATCATTTTTCGATACGCTGTTTCGTTTTATCGGCTTCGCAATCTTGTCCGGTCTATTGCCTGCCTTGTGGTATATCGCGGCTTATTGGGAGGGCGGAAGCACCTTTTTCGACCTTGTGATGGAAGAGAACTTCGGTCGTTTTCTCGGGCGAATGAGTTATGAATCTCACCGACATTCGTTCATTTATAATTTCATTACGCTGCTTACGGGATGGTTCCCGTGGACTTTGCTGTTGCTTTTTTCATCATTAACATTGCCGTGGAAGCGTTATCTGCATCGGTTGAAATGGCCGAAGCCTCGGTCGATCAGGCGCGGATGGTTTGTGCTTACTGGCAAATGCAGAGACGCCGCACCGTTACAGCTTTTCGTGTGGATTGCTTTTCTGTCCATCCTTTTGTTCTATTGCATCCCTTCGAGCAAGCGAAGTACGTATTTGTTGCCCTGTTATCCCTTTATGGCTTACCTCATTGCAGAATACGTCGTGTGGCTGATCGCGTCCGGAAGGGGCCGTATCGTACGTCTCTATACAGGCTTCTTGGCCGTTTTGGGATTTGTTCTTACGGGGCTGTTTGTCACTGTTCGGACGGGAGTAGTACCCCATTCGATTTTCCACGGCAAGCACGCAGCAGATAATCAGGCGATGCTCTCGGCCTTGGAACATGCGGATCTCATCAGTTTCAATGGCTTGTTTCTTGCCCTGTTGCTGTTTGTGACCGTATCAACGGTGGTTTTTCTCGTCGGTAAAAGCGGTCAACTGCGTAACCGTCGCCTGTTGACGACTACGGCAGCAATGGTTTTGGCGCTGTTTTTTGCCGTTGATGGTGTGATTCAACCTATCGTTTTAAACACCAAGTCAGACCGGCCTGTCGCAGCATTCATCACGAAGAGGTTCCCGAACGACTGTATTTACAGTTACATTAAGGCGCCGAAAATGCACTTCTTTGCTACCAATTTCTATACCGGAGATCGCATCAAGCAGCTGGATTTGTCGAAACCCACCGCGGGAATATTGATGATCGGTGCGCGCGATACGACCGAGTATTTTGCTGAGAAACGCCGGTTCTTCGACTTCAAATACGTTACCCATATTTCGAAAGAGGTGACAGAGATTCGCGATCAAATCTTTTTCTATCGGTTGGAACGCAGTAAAAGACTCTATAACGAACGCTGAGAGAAGAGTATCTACGGTATTTTTCTACTCTAATTGCGGTGATTTGAACAATTTCTTATAGTTAAAAAAAAAGAAAAAGAGGCTCGTGAAGTAACATTTTCACCTTATCGACGTATTATATAATAACGAAGTAATCAAGCCTCAAATACAATTATATATGAAAAAAATGATGACTCTGGCGACGCTTTTACTCATTGCGTTGTTCGCCAATGCTCAAATGCTGAACCCTGTGAAGTTCTCCACGCAGCTGAAAACCAATGGAACGGCCGAAGCCGAGATTGTTTTCAGTGGGAAAATCGATGCTGGGTGGCATGTGTATTCAACTAACTTGGGAAGTGACGGGCCCATTTCCGCCACGTTTAATGTGACGAAGCTCGATGGTGTTGAACTTGTCGGGAAGCTTACTCCGCGTGGAAAGGAGATAGCACAGTATGATAAGCTGTTTGAAATGAAACTCCGTTATTTCGAGGGTAGCGTGCAATTCGTGCAGAAAGTGAAATTCACGAAACCCAATTATACCATTGATGCTTATTTGGAATACGGTGCTTGCAATGATCAAAACTGTATGCCGCCGACGTCGGTCAGTATCAAACAGAGCGGGAAATCGCCTGCCGTGGCTACTGGTAACATAAAAAAAAACGAACCGCAAGGCACTGACGAACAAATAGATCCGAGCACCTCTGCTGCGGTAAAAGCTGATTCGGCTGTGTCAATGACTGAGAATGCCGCCGGAGCTCGCGTCGATTCAGCTGCCAATGTACAGTTGTCGGCGGGAGAAGAACAGGCACTTTGGAATCCCGTCGTTCAACAGTTACAGGCTTTCGGCGGTACAAATGATATTGCGAACCATTCATTACTCTACATCTTTTTAATGGGGCTGGTGGGCGGTTTGTTGGCTTTGGTAATGCCGTGTATATGGCCTATCATCCCGATGACGGTCAGTTTCTTCCTCAAACGGTCCAAGGACGACAAACGTAAAGGTATCCGCGACGCCGTTACTTACGGTATCTCGATTATCGTTATTTATTTAGGTTTGGGCTTAGTCATCACTGCCCTCTTCGGTCCCAGCAAGCTTAATGAACTCTCTACGAATGCAGTCTTCAACATCTTTTTATTTGCATTGCTCGTTGCTTTTGCCTTTTCGTTTTTCGGTTGGTTTGAAATCAAGTTGCCGGATAGCTGGGCTAACTCCGTAGATTCTAAGGCTTCGCAGGCCACCGGTCTCATTTCGATATTCTTAATGGCGTTTACGCTGGTGCTGGTATCATTTTCTTGTACCGCACCTATCATCGGATTGCTGCTTGTTCAGACCGTAACGTCGGGCAATTGGGTCGGACCTGCGGTCGGAATGTTCGGTTTTGCAGTGGCATTGGCACTTCCTTTCACCCTGTTTGCATTGTTCCCGTCGCTCTTGAAACAAGCGCCGAAGTCCGGTTCGTGGATGAACACGGTGAAAGTCGTGCTCGGTTTTATAGAACTTGCATTCGCTTTGAAGTTCCTTTCAGTAGCCGATCTCGCCTATGGATGGCACATTCTCGACCGTGAAGTGTTCCTTTCGCTGTGGATTGTGATATTCGGCGCACTGGGACTCTATCTTATCGGCTCGCTGAAATTCCAAAGCGACACTATCGGCGGAGAGTTAAATAAGCCGATGCCAGTGGCTTGTATTATGCTCGGATTGTGTTCGTTGGCTTTCACGATTTATATGATTCCCGGGCTTTGGGGGGCTCCTTGCAAGGCTGTCAGCGCCTTTGCACCGCCTATCAACACGCAAGACTTCAATCTGAATACCAAGACCGTGGAAGCGAAATATACCAATTATGAGGAAGGAATGGCTGTAGCCAAAGCACAAGGAAAGCCGGTTCTGATCGACTTCACTGGTTTCGGCTGTGTGAATTGTCGTAAGATGGAGGCCGCCGTGTGGACAGACGCGCGCGTCTCGGATAAACTTACCAAGGATTATGTGCTCATCTCGTTGTTTGTCGATGATAAAACGCCGCTCGCTCAACCGATGGAAATCGAACTGAACGGGCAGAAGCGTACACTAAGAACTATCGGAGACAAATGGAGTTATCTGCAAAGTAGCAAGTTCGGAGCCAACGCTCAGCCTTTCTATGTGGCTGTCGACAATCAAGGAAACCCACTAACAGGATCGTATTCTTATAAAGAAGATATTCCCGCTTACTTGGAATTCTTAGACAAAGGATTAGAAAACTATCGCCGCTAAAATGCTGACCAAAGACACACGAGATAAGATTCTCACCTTAATTAATAAAGAGGTAGTCCCCGCCGTAGGCTGTACGGAGCCTATGGCGGTGGCTCTCTGCACGGCTCGAGCGACTGAAACGCTTGGTCGGAAACCTGAAAAGATCACGGCACTATTGAGTGCCAATATCCTGAAAAACGCAATGGGAGTAGGTATTCCAGGTACGGGAATGATCGGATTACCTATTGCTATCGCCCTTGGAGCTATCGTAGGAAAGTCTGAATATCAATTAGAGGTTATTAAAGATCTTACTCCCGAGACGCTTGAAGAAGGTAAAACGCTTACCAAAGAAAACCGAATCAGCATCCAACTGAAACAAAACATCACGGAGAAACTTTATATAGAGATTGTCTGCGAAGCCCAAAATCATAGCGCGACAGCTGTTATTGCTGGCGGACATACAGACTTCGTATACATTGAGTCGGATGGAAATGTTTTGTTGGACAAACGTAGTGAGACTTCAACTGCAATCGAAGAGGGAGGCATCCAACTCAATATGCGATTGGTATACGACTTTGCTACAACTGCGCCGGTTGATGAACTCCGTTTCATTTTGAAGACACGCGACTACAATATCAAGGCTGCTGAGGAGTCGCTCAAAGGCAATTACGGCCACTGTTTAGGAAAAACGATGAGCCGTCCACTAAGTCACGGCATCTTCGGCGACAGCATTTACTCGCACATTATATCGCGAACGGCCTCAGCCTGCGATGCTCGTATGGGTGGCGCAATGATTCCTGTGATGAGCAATTCGGGGTCAGGTAACCAAGGAATATGCGCTACCAACCCTGTCGTTGTTTATGCGCAAGAGAATAAGAACACCGAAGAAGAACTTATTCGGGCATTGGTGTTAAGCCATCTCACAGCCATTTACATCAAGCAGAGCCTCGGCAAGCTTTCCGCTTTGTGCGGTTGTGTGGTGGCGTCTACGGGCAGCAGCTGTGGCATTACGTATCTAATGGGTGGTAACTACGAGCAAATCTGCCACTCAATAAAGAATATGATCGCCAATTTAGCAGGTATGTTGTGTGACGGAGCCAAGCCAAGCTGTTCTCTGAAAGTTTCTTCCGGTGTGTCGACAGCCCTTCTTTCGGCCCTTCTTTCGATGGAAGGCAGATGCGTAACGTCGGCCGAAGGCATCATCGATGACGATGTTGACCGCTCTATTCGGAATCTGACAAGTATCGGAGCAGATGCAATGTGCACCACCGACGAAATGGTTTTAGATATTATGACACACAAAGGTAACTGCTGATTGACACATTAACCTTTAACGATTCCTTTTCCAAACGGAAAAATTGAATTATCAATTGTCAGGTCTCAATTATCATTCGGAATCACTATCTTTGCAGAGAATTTCGATAACCAATGATAATAAGGAAACAAAACACAATGCTTTCGCGACATCAACGTTTAGAAATGCGAAAGCTATTCATATTGATTTGTATTGCAACGGCCCTTTTCTCGGCCGTGCCGATATGTGCTCGGAGCATTCACTTGTTGCCTGTTCCGCAACAGATGAGATGGGATCCAGCAGGGAAATGCTTTGTCCTGGGGCGACCGGTGAGCGTTTCCGACCCGACGAATTGTGCACTTTTACAAGACTTTCTCAATGAAAACAAATGTCTTCCGGTGCGGAAGGCCAAGCAGCGGATTGTAGTCTGCTTAGTCGATTCTATCCCGGGAGCTTGCGATGTACCGTTGGCCGGCTACGAAAGCGAGACGTATGCACTATCGGTCACGCCGAATGAGATCCGTATTCAGGCTGTTTCGCCCACGGGAGTGATTCGAGCCGTGCAGACTTTACGGCAACTGGCTGAAGGATATGTCACGACGACGGCCGTGGAATGCGGTGAAATCCGAGACTGGCCCGCGTTTCGGCTGCGCGGATTTATGCACGATGCGGGGCGCTCTTTTATCCCCGTGGAGGAGCTGAAACGTGAAATTCGACTGCTTTCGCGTTTTAAAGTCAATACGTTTCACTGGCATCTCACCGACAATCAAGCGTGGCGTTTCGAGGTGAAAGCCTTTCCCCGACTCACTTCCGCACGTTCGATGACTCGCCATCAGGGACTTTTTTATAATCAAGAAGAGTGTCGTGAGCTGTCGGCGTATGCCCGTCGTTACGGCATCAGCATCATTCCTGAGCTCGATATGCCCGGACACAGTGCCGCTTTTACGCGTGCAATGGGCTTTCCGATGCAAAGCGAGCAGGGCATTGACTGTTTAAAGCAGGCACTCAACGAGCTGTGCGCCGTCTTTCCCGATGCTCCTTATATCCATATCGGAGGCGATGAGGCTGACAATATGCCGCCCGGTTTCCTACGTGTGATGATCGAACACATACACGGTTTGGGTCGGCGAGCCGTAGTTTGGGTACCGACAAAGGGCGATTTTACGGGTGTTGATATGGTGCAACTGTGGAGTTCGGCAGGTCATCTCGTGCCAGGCATCCCCAATATAGATTGTCGTTATAATTATGTTAACCACTTCGACACGTTCGCAGACATTGTAGGTATCTATCGAAGCAATATCTACGGTCGGCCGAAAGGCTCACAGGAGTTGGCCGGAGAGATATCGGCCGTGTGGAATGATCATCGTTTGCACAGTGCGCGCGATATCCTCCTGCAAAATAATTTCTATGCAGCCGTCGTCGCTTCGGCCTCTCGTGCGTGGACAAGCGGCGGTCGGCAGTATATTGAACAGGGCGGAGTAATGCTTCCGAACGACGGCGATGAGTTTCTGGATTACCGTGATTGGGAGGCTCGTTTTCTATTTCACAAAACACATTCTTTGCGCGATGAGCCCATCGCTTATGTGAAGCAGACCGATGTCCGATGGCGGATTACCGACCCGATGCCCAACGGCGGCAAAGCCGATAGCATTCTTCCGCCCGACACTTTGGGCCCACAAGCGTCGTATTCCATTGCTGATAGCATTTACCGAACACATCTCGCGACAGGTGCCGGCATCTATCTCAGACACACGTGGGGCGCCCTTGTGCCGGCATTTTATCCCGACCGATACCTCAATCACACGGTATATGCGTGGACATTTGTGCATTCTCCGCGGGCGCAAAAGGTCGGAGCGCTGATCGAATTGCAGAATTACAGCCGGTCGGAGCAAGATTGCGGGCCTCTCCCCGGGCATTGGGATCGCAAGGGTTCACGGCTGTGGATCAACGATGTAGAGATTATTCCGCCCGTATGGAAGCATTTCGGGGCCCGCATAGATAATGAAACACCCCTTGAAGACGAGAACTTTGCAGGGCGAAATCCTGTCATTATTCATCTTAAAAAGGGGTGGAACAAGATTTTTTTCAAGCTCCCCTACGTGCCTGCCGACGGCATTCGTCTCAATAAATGGATGTTCACTTTTGTTCTGACCGATGTCACCGGTCGTATGGCTCTGCGCGAAATCGAGTACGACCCGAATCTTTCCACACCCTGATTTCTCCTGTTTCCTTGTTTATTTTGATAAATGCTGAATCTCAATCAGCGTTGAAACGCCTGACTTCTGGCGCAACGCGTTATATATATGCTGATTCAGTATCATAGGATAGAATAAAAGACATGATATCACTTTCTTCCAAATATGACGTCTCTTTTGTTCAAATATGACGTCATTTTCTCCCAAATATGACGTCATTTTTGCTCGAATATGATGTCATATTTCTCCAAATATGACGTCATATTTACCCGAGGGCCTGAAAAGTTGATTCAAACACCTTATAATGTGTTTTCTCTGCGCCTGGCCTTTAACCGTGATCGTTTGGATTCATCCATAAAAAAAGCGGCGTAACCCATCGCGAGTCCGCCACTTTTTAAAGATAAATTGTTCGCTATAATGTTATTTATCGTCTGAGTCGGGGTGGTTTGTGAGGAAAGAGGTAATCATCCAAACAAGTTTCTCCTGCCCTGTAAGGAAGTCGTCCATCAATGCAACCGTCACCTCATCATTGGCTTCTCCGGCCAACTCTACTGTCTTGCGTTCCTCTGCAATGAGCACTTTCAGGGCCTCGAGAACCTTTTCCAAACCGGCGTGTCCGGTCGGAATGAAACCGTCTTCTTGCAGAGTTGCCACGCGAAGATAGGCACTGAAGCGATTCTCGGGCGTGCTTCCCAATTGCAACAAACGCTCGGCAATTACGTCGACTTTGGCTGCTGCGTCGTTATAAAGCTCCTCATACTTAGCGTGCAGTGTAAAGAAGCCCTTGCCTTTTACATTCCAGTGCAAGCCGCGGAGGTTCATATAATATACTTGAAAGTCTGCAAGCAACTGATTCAAAGCGCTTACTACGCCGTTGACTTTCTTCTCGTCCAATCCTAAAACATCAAGTGTCTTCATCTTCTTTGTTCCTTTCTATTTATTATTTATTCGTTTCTGATTTCTGATGCAAAGATAGTTCTCTTTTTCGTTCCGCACAACAGATAATGGCAATAGGTGTATAGATAATATCTATAAACTGCCAATAAATGCCCTGTTTATCGTGTGTCGTGGAGTGTTGAGAAATCTTTCGGCTCGTGAAAAATTATTGAACGGGATGGTTCGAAAACTTAATGGCCGGCCGGTTTAGCCGGTTCGATCAGTTTGATATAAGCTCCGTAACCTTCTTTCTGCATCTCGGCTTTGGGAATAAAACGCAGAGATGCACTGTTTATGCAATATCTCAGTCCGCCGCTTTCTTTCGGACCGTCGTTGAAAACGTGCCCCAAGTGTGCACCTCCGATGGCGCTGCGCACCTCGGTACGGTCCATTCCGTGAGATGTGTCGTGCTTTTCTGCCAGCAGATGGTTATCAATCGGCTTGGAGAAAGCAGGCCACCCGCAGCCCGATTCAAACTTATCCGTAGACAGGAAAAGCGGTTCGCCGGTGGTTATGTCGACGTAAATACCCTCACGAAACTCATCGTAATACTCGTTCTGATAGGGTCGCTCGGTGGCTGCATTCTGTGTAACTTCATACTGCAAGGGGGTGAGTTTCGCTTTCAACTGCTGCGGGTCGGCCTTGGCATACGTCTGTTTGTCGGCTTGTTGCTTGTTAGCCGTGCGCGCCATATCGAAAAGTGCCTGCGGAATATGGCAATATCCGCTTGGATTCTTCGTCAGATAGTCTTGGTGATAATCCTCTGCCGCATAGAAGTTCTTCAACGGAAGTACCTCAACGGCTAACCTTTTGTGGTGCAATGCAGCCTGTTTTGCCATTTCGGCCTGTATCAACGGTCGGTCGGTTTGGTCCGTATAATAGATTCCTGTACGGTATTGCGTCCCTCGGTCGTTGCCTTGTCGATTGACGCTTGTGGGATCAATGGTCTGGAAGTAGAGCTGAATAAGCAACGAAAGCGGTAGTTTCCGCGGGTCGTAAGTTACGTGAACGGCTTCTGCAAAGCCTGTCTTATCAGTGCAAACTTGCTGATACGAGGGGTCTTTTCCATTCCCGTTGGCATACCCCACTTCTGTATTGAGCACACCGTCAATTTGTTTCAGGAAGTGTTCCGTACCCCAGAAGCATCCTCCTGCCAAATAAATCTCTGCTTTTGTAGTCATCTTTTGATTCTCCTTTTGTTTGTTTTGACCGTTGCTTGTGCAGCTCATACACAGTAGGGCCACAAGCAACAATGTTGTTTTACGCATCCATTTTCTCATAATCCTGAACTTAAAAGTGAGCTACAAAGCTACATAAAAATCTTTCTTCGACGTCGATTCGTCTTCTTAATAATTCAAAAATGCCGTATTTCCGGGCCGTATTCGTCTGATTAAAGCAGATGTATTGCCGCTCTGTTTTATAGTTTTTGTCTCAGCTTCGTATGCTTTTATTTCGCCGCAGTTCGCAACCAACAGTATGTGAGCCATCTGCGCACAGGCTCGTCATAGGTTTTCAGGCACAACCAAGCCAACAAAATGCAGCCCACGATCAAAGCGATCGCACTGGGAAGTGAGGCTGCGAACGTGAGATTTTCATTCTTAACCCACGCGTAATACCAGTAAATGAAAGGATAATGAACAATGTAAAGCGGATAAGAAATATCTCCCATAAACTTGCAAATGTGTGTAGTGAGCGGGGCTGTGGTCTGTCTCGATGAGCGTTTCCACCACAACCATTGGGTGTAGACAACTGTCAATGCTGCCACGCCTCGCAGTCTGTCGAGGATGTGATAATGAGGTTTGGTATCGGTAAAAACAGCCGATGGAGCGCCAGATATTGATAAAGGTACTGTCCTTTTATCCATTTCCGTTTGTCTCTTTTTGATGGGGCGGTTGTCGGATTGGGTCCGGCCGTCATCGTTTTAACCTTTTATTTAAAGATACAAAGATGCGGAAAGTTTCTCGAATGAATTATTTCTATGGTAAGAAATCATTTGATTGGTTAGTAAGAATCCCATTATCTGGAAAGCGAATAGTAGGACATTGTAATGCGACTCATCCTTGAAAACTCCTTTTTTGATAAATAACAGTAGAATGACGAGATAATGATGGCTTTTCTTTTGTATTTGTTTGATTATCAAAGATATATGAAAGAGTTTGCGATTAACGGCTAATCGCCTTGCAACTAACCGTTAAACGCCTTGCAACTAACGGTCAATCATCGTGCAAAAAGCCGTTAAACGCAAAACGATTAACCGTTAGTCATAAGGAGATTTGTATGTTGTTGATTTCCAATCATATACAGGCGATTTTTATTTTGGATTCTCTTCTGCTCTGGAGGGGGATGGATTGAGGGCCTCGTTCAATATCCGTTGCGCGTTGTCTACACGTTCTTGCGTGGGCGGTTCGGCGTCGCGAAGGGTATAAGGAATGCCGAGTTCGTCCCATTTATACACGCCAAGGGCGTGGTAAGGGAGCACTTCAATGCGTTCGATGTTGTGCAATGTTTTGAGAAAATCGCGCAAACGGTAAAGGAGTTTGTCGTCGTCGGTGACGCCGGGAACCAAGACGTGGCGGATCCAAATGGGCTTTCCGATGTCAGACAGATAGCGGGCACAGTCTAAAATGTTGCGATTGGTCCAGCCGGTAAGCTGCTTATGGCCTTCGTCGTCGATGTGTTTGATGTCTAAAAGTACAAGATCGGTGTACTTCATCAGCTCTTGAAATTTCCCGAAAAACGGTTCGCGACGGGTAAACGGGCGTGCAGCCGTGTCGAGACAAGTGTTGACTCCCTGTGCTTTTGCCTTGCGAAAGAGGTCTGTAAGGAAATCGATCTGCAAGAGAGCTTCGCCTCCGCTCGCCGTGATTCCGCCTTTCCGGCCCCAATAAGAGCGATAATGGAGTGCCTGTTCGAGCACTTCGTCGGCTGTACGAAGGTCGTCTGACTGCGGATCCCACGTGTCTGGATTGTGGCAGTAGCGGCATCTCATCGCGCAACCTTTTAAAAATACGATGAAGCGAATGCCCGGACCGTCTACTGATCCGAATGTTTCGACGGAGTGGATGCGCCCGAAAGGAACTCTCTTCGACTGTTCGGGAGAAGGCAAAGAGGAATCAACCGGGTTTTCTTTTGAAGTTAAATCACTGTAAATCATAATGCTATTTGTTTTCGGAAAGAAAAAAGTCCTCCTGTAAGAGGAGGACTTCTAAACAATTACTAACTTTAAACTGTCCTCCGAAAAATAATGACGGAGAATGTGGCCTCTCGTCACCGAGAAGCTGGCTGAAAACAATCTTACATCCGTTGGTGAGCTTGACGTGCAATGACATCGAGTTGTTGTTCTTTCGTCAAGTCGATGAATTTCACGGCATAACCGCTTACCCGAATGGTGAAATTAGCGTATTCCTCCTTTTCAGGATGGTTCATCGCATCGATTAACTTGTCAACTCCGAAGACGTTCACGTTCAAATGATGTGCACCTCGGTCAAAATAGCCGTCCAATATGCCAACTAACGTGTCTACTTGTTCGGCTTCTGAGTGGCCGAGAGCAGACGGGCTGATGGTCTGAGTATTTGAAATGCCGTCGAGAGCGTATTCATACGGCAGCTTTGCAACAGAGTTAAGAGAAGCCAATAGGCCATTCTTCTCTGCCCCATAAGATGGATTTGCACCCGGTGCAAGCGGTGCTCCGGCGGGCCGTCCATCAGGCATCATACCCGTATATTTACCGTATACCACGTTGGAAGTTATCGTCAGGATACTCGTTGTGGGCTCAGAATTACGATAGGTGTGGTGCTTTCGGATCATCTTCATAAACGTTTTGAGCAACCAAACGGCAATTTCGTCGGCGCGATCGTCATCATTTCCATAACGAGGGAAGTCTCCTTCGGTCTTAAATTCGACAGGGAAACCGGTCTCATCACGCACGATCTGCACCTTTGCATACTTGATTGCGCAGATGGAATCAACCACATGGCTGAATCCGGCGATACCGGTTGCAAAGGTTCTACGCACATCCGTGTCAATGAGTGCAAGTTCGGCAGCCTCGTAGAAGTACTTATCGTGCATATAATGGATAAGGTTCAGCGTGTTGACATAGATGTCGGCGAGCCACTCCATCATATCTTTGAAACGTGGCATAAACTCTTCGTAGGTCACGATATCACCCTCGATAGGACGTAAAGCAGGGCCGCACTGCTCGCGAGTACGGGCATCTACGCCACCACTGATAGCATAAGTGAGGCACTTTGCTAAGTTAGCGCGGGCTCCGAAGAACTGCATCTCCTTGCCGGTTTGCGTTGCGGACACGCAACAACATATCGAATAGTCATCTCCCCATACCGGACGCATCACGTCATCATTCTCATATTGAATGGAACTCGTGGTGACAGAGATCTTCGAAGCATAGTGTTTGAAGCCTTCCGGAAGGCGAGAGCAATAGAGAACGGTAAGGTTCGGCTCAGGCGACGGCCCCATATTCTCAAGCGTATGGAGGAATCTGAAATCGTTTTTCGTTACCATCGAGCGGCCGTCTTGTCCCATTCCGGCCACTTCGAGAGTAGCCCATACGGGATCGCCAGAGAACAATTGATTGTAAGAAGGTATACGAGCGAACTTCACCATACGGAATTTCATCACGAGATGATCGATGAGTTCTTGTGCTTCCAACTCCGTTAGCGTGCCTTCTTCGAGGTCTCTCTGAATGTAAATATCAAGGAATGTAGACACGCGACCTACCGACATAGCGGCTCCGTTTTGTGTTTTGATGGCTGCAAGATAACCGAAATAGAGCCACTGTACAGCCTCTTTAGCATTCGATGCAGGCTCGGAGATGTCGTAACCGTAAATCTTTGCCATCTCTTTCATTTGCTGCAAAGAGCGGATTTGCATTGAAACCTCTTCACGAAGACGGATAATATCCTCAGTCATTACACCGCAACCGACGTGCGCCAAGTCGTCTTTCTTCTCCTCGATAAGGAAATCTACACCATAAAGAGCTACCCGACGATAGTCTCCTACGATGCGACCGCGACCGTAAGTATCAGGTAATCCCGTGAGGATATGATTGTGACGGACCAACTTCATTTCGTCCGTGTAAGCGTCAAAGACACCGTCATTATGGGTCTTATGATACTCACTGAAGATCTTGTGCAACTCTTTCGAAGGTTCATAACCATATGTTGTGCACGCCTGTTCGGCCATCTTGATGCCTCCGTAAGGCATAAACGCACGCTTCAGAGGCTTATCTGTCTGCAAGCCTACGACTCGTTCGAGCTCCTTAGTGCCCTCACCAATATATCCCGGGCCATAAGCCGTGAGACCAGAAACCACTTCCGTCTCCATATCGAGCACTCCGCCTTTGGCGCGTTCTTCCTTTTGGAGTCCTTTCAAGATAGTCCACAGTTTGTCGGTGGCTGCTGTCGGACCTGTAAGAAAGTCTTCGTTGCCATCGTAAGCGGTGTAGTTGTTTTGAATAAAGTCACGGACATTCACCTCATCTGTCCATTTGGTTCCTTTGAACCCTCTCCATTGCTGTTTCATAGAGATACTTTTTGTTTAATGATTAAAAGTGCCTTGCGACACCCGTTGTCTGTATTGAATTTGAATTTCGCTGCAAAGATACTACTGTTTTTTCATAATTGCAATACTTATAAGTGATGATTTTGCAATGTAGAGATTGCAAAACGGAAAATGAACGTGAATTGGAAAGGAAACTGGAAGTGTAGTCTCGGTCACTGGAAAATAATTTGTCAGGGGTAGAATCTGTACGATTTATCCGATCTGTGCAATCTTTTTGGATACCCCTTTGTACGTATTCTCCCTTTATATTAGGCCTTTTCCGCATATGAATAAGTGCTTACTCATTATAAGTGAGTATAGGCGCACAGGTCCGACGATTGTTTACGTTACCGAATTTTCGGTTGCTCTTCGATAAGTTTTCTGTCAGTTGAAAACTGATTAGATGTATTGCAAAATTAGGAAATATATATGATACAATCTATAAAACAAGTGTTAAAAAAAGGATTTACCATTAAGTCGTTTCTGATTAACGGTTAAATGGTGTGTGTTTAACCGTTAAATGCACGCCGTTTAACGGCTTTTCGCAAGGCGATTAACCACATCTTCCGCAATGCCTTTATATAAAGGCGTTGCGGAATGGTCGTAACCCAAGTCTCGGTAAGAACTATATGCGATTCCGACAGTCGTCAATCGCCCTTGTTCAAATCACCACTTTTCGGTATTGTTACAATGAATGAAACGTCTTAAATTTGCAAACAAAAATTCATTTTTATACAATGGAACAGAACAACAATAGAAAACCGGATTACGGCAATTGGATTCCGATGCCGTTTATGCGTATTCTTTACAGTGTATCTGCTGTACTTTTGCTGTTTACGGCGGTTTCCGTCCTTGCACATTGGAGCTTTATCATAACTCTTGTTGCAGGCGTTTTGCTGCTTGCGTCGCTCACCGTGACCATCTATATGCAAGTGTGTCGCAACGCATTTTCATTTGAAAGAGGTGGTCTGATGGGCGAGATCCATCAGTTTCTTATAGATCATCTCGACTGGGATGGACACGGTCGGTTGCTCGATATCGGGTGTGGTGCCGGCGCACTCACCATCCGATGTGCCCGCAAATTTACCGAAGCATCGCTCATCGGAATAGATTACTGGGGCTTTGGATGGGACTATGCCAAGGAGCAATGTGAACGAAACGCCGACATCGAGGGTGTTTCTGGGCGAACGGAGTTTTGTAAAGGCGATGCGTCGAAGCTCGATTTCGCGGACGGTGAGTTTGATGCTGCTGTCAGCAATTTTGTTTTTCACGAGGTGAGAACGCAGCCCGACAAACGTCAGTTGGTGCGCGAGGCATTGCGGGTGGTGCGCAAAGGCGGCTTGTTTGCATTCCAAGACCTTTTCGGAAGCAAGTCGATTTATGGCGATATCCACACACTTATCGACGAGTTGAAAGCTGAAGGTGTCAGCGAAATACATTATGTTAGTGCCGTGGGACAAATGAATTTCATTCCCGGTTACATCCGAACACCGTGGATGTTGCGCACAGTAGGCTTGCTTTACGGCCGTAAATAGGAACGAGTAGGAATTAAGAGGGAAAAGCCTTGCAGCAAAGCGCTGTCGGTCTCACTTACAACAGCACCCGACTTCATTTCTTTTCCGATAAAGAAAAGGGACGAAGTCGGGTGCTGTTCGGGTAAAACAAATCAATCAAGGGTGGGGGAATGAATTCTTATTAGGTATAAAGGCTGGTACTCATTCACGCCCGACCCTTGCTCCCTGACGCCCGAGGCGCCAAGGTTTTGGTCTTGATGTTATCCCCATCGGTCCATTTTTACCAACCTTTCTGCACATACGAAGGGAACGTATGTGCCCTGTGGGGATATCAGAGTGTGCATAGGTGCGGCGGCAATTGCGGCATAGCACCGTTCTGTGTGCACACATATGCGCTGACCTCAACGGCCAAACGGTGTGCTTCTGCTACGGGCTGACCTTTCAATACGGCTGCACAGAAAGCCGCAGTGAATGAATCGCCGGCGCCGACAGTATCTGCTACGTTTACCTTCGGCGTCTCCCGGAACGACATTGTGCCCGGAGTAAAGACGTAACTGCCGTTGATTCCGCAGGTGAGTACGAGCATATCAAGGTCGTATTTACCGAGAATGAGCCAGCATTTATTCTGAATATCTAAGCCGGGATAGCCGTATAAGCGGCCGATAGCAACTAATTCCTCGTCGTTTATTTTAAGAACGTTGCACAGTTTCAATGATTCCTGAATGATTTCTTTGGTATAAAAAGTCTGCCTTAAATTGATATCGAAGATTCGGAGACAATCGCTTGGGGTTGCTTTCACTAACTGTCGAATCGTGTTTCGCGATACAACGTTGCGTTGGGCGAGTGATCCCCAGCAGATGGCACGGGCATTTCGGGCAGCGGCAAGCATCTCGTCGGTAAGCGGAATGTTATCCCACGCCACGTTTTCACGGATGTCATAGGTGGGAACTCCTTCGTTATCGAGCGTCACTTGCACGGTTCCGGTGGGATAAGGCACACTGGGCATTACGTATTTGAGCCCTTTGTCGTCGAGCTGTGCAATGGTTTCCTCGGCCAATTTATCCTTGCCAAGGGCACTGACGGCGATCGATTTCTCGCCGAATTGACTAATATGATAAGCGAAGTTGGCCGGTGCACCGCCCAATTTTTTACCTTCGGGCAACACGTCCCATAGTGCTTCGCCCACGCCGATGGCGTATTGAGGTTGTTGATACTTTGTGTTCATTGTCGTATTTGGTTGTTTAAAGTTTTATTTGTGGTATGTAAATAGAGGAGATAAGTCACACCGATAACCATCACTAAGACGCCTCCCGCTTGGCGAAAAGCAGTAATGTGGTGACGACTCCGATTAATGTATAGCTCAAAAAGGGTGCTTGCCATTGCAGATCGAATGTGGGCAGCGATGCAATCGTTACGAGAAGACTGAGCAAAACGGTGTTTTGCATCCTCGTGTTGTTTTGAGTGCGGACAACACCGACGAACAAAAGTAAAGCAAAAGCCACTGTCTGCCGTCTGTTGAGGTGTAGATTGAAATGCATCATAGTTGTATGTTTAGATGTGATAGACCGTAGATTTCTGTTGCAAAAATAGTAAAATTTTTCTTCAATCGATGTCAAAAATCGTTCAGAAATGATCATATTTGTTGTAGCGTAACATTTTTATGATAAACCGCCCGATATTTTGCATCCGACTGAACGATAGGAAAAGAAATTAAAAAACTTGTTTGTCAAGCATCAATATCTATCTTTGTATTGGCAAATAATAGCTGTTCACAGCGCAATGTGTAATGAAATGATTTCGGCTCGTTGTGTTTCTCATCATTATTTATCACATAGAATCCAGGGCGATTGTATATTGCTGATAATCAGATGAATGTAAATCTTTCGGCGATTAATCGTTAATCGTCGTGCGTTTAACCGTTCGTTGTCTTACAAAAGACCGTTAAACGGCGTGCATTTAACGGTTAGTTGTACTGCGAAAAGTCGTTACTTGAAAAGTGATTCGTATTTTATTGATTCACAATAAGATATGGATGATGTGCCATCGAAATTCAATCATTCTCATTATTTACACTCGACGGATATGCGTATGACGTGCTGTAAAATTAAGAAAAATACCTATTTATAGGTAATCCGATAGTTTGGAAGAATATGAATCGTTATTTTTAGGTATTGTTTAAATATCTAATTTCTCTTAATTTTGCATACCTATCAAGAGAGTTACTAAATGAGTAAAGTAAGGATAGGATTTCTATTCGTATGCTGTTTATATGTGTGTTCGGGCTTGGCACAAACAAAACTCAGTGCAACGGTTCTCGACCGGGAGAGTCGCGAGCCGATTGTCGGGGCCACCGTTACGGTTGACGGGCAGAAGAAAGGCAGTGCAGTGACTGATGTTTCGGGTCGGTTTGTCCTGAATGTTGCGGTCGGCAAGACACTCATTATTACTTATATCGGCTATCAGCGACTGTCAGTAAAAGCTGCCGAAGGGGCCGTTTATTATCTCACTCCTGATGTAAAGCGTCTTGGCGAAGTCGTTGTCACGGCGCAAGAGTCGCGTGGTTTGGCCGGCGCTTCTGTTATTCAGCGCCATGCAATGGAGCATCTTCAACCCTCATCGTTCGCCGATTTGCTCGAACTTTTACCCGGTGGACGGGCGCATGACCCGTTACTCACGGCGCCGAATACCATTCGCCTGCGCGAGGCTCTGCCTCTTGCAAGTTCCAATTACGCCACTTCGTCGCTCGGAACGAGCTTTATTCTCGATGGCGCTCCTATCAGCAACAATGCCAATATGCAGTTTCTTGCCAGCTCGTGGGAATCGAAAGCCACCACAAGAGACTTCACCAATCGTGGCGCGGATATGCGAACCATTCCCACAGACGACATCGAACGCGTGGAGATTATCCGCGGAATACCCTCTGTGGAATATGGAGATATGACCAGTGGAGTGGTTCGCATCGAGCGGAAAAGGGGTGGGCACGATCTTAATGCACGGTTAAAGGCCGATATGGGAAGCAAACTTTTCCACCTGGCCAAGGGCTTTGAGTGGGCTGATCGACGCACACTCAACCTCAGTATTGATTATCTTGATGCCCACGCTGACCCTCGAAACACGCTCCAAAACTATCAGCGCGTAACGCTTTCGGCCCGTTTCGGGAAGCTGTGGATGGGTCATTCGCATACCGTCCAACTGTCGACCAATCTGGATTACGGCGGCTCTTTCGATCGCGAAAAGGTCGATCCAGATCTCAATTATGGCAATGTCGACCGCTATCGGTCGGCCTATAACCGCGTTGCTGCACTCACTTCGGTAGAGTTGAAGCCTATGCGTGTCCTCTGGTTCAAGTCATTTCTCGCTTCCGTTTCGGCTTCTTACCAGCACGATTTGCTGTCGCGCACCCGCTTGGTGCAACTCCAACGCGAGACACCTGCGGCCACAACGCTCACCGAAGGCGAGTCGAACGCCGTGCTGTTGCCCTTTACTTACACGGCAAGCCAAGATGTAGACGGTAAGCCTTTGAATCTTTTCGCCAAGCTGAATGCGCGTTTTCAGGTACCTGCACGCCGTATTTCCAACACCCTTCTCATCGGAATCGATTGGAATATGGATAAGAATTACGGGCGTGGTCAGGTATTCAATCCGCTCCGTCCACTGTATCCTGGTACCTCGGCAAGGGCTCGTCGGCTGTCGGGCATCCGTGCGATGCATACCGTTTCGGCCTATGCCGAGGAGCGAATAGCAGTCTCTTTGGGCCGAAATACATTCGAGTTGGTGGGTGGATTGCGTGCAAGCGAGATGCTCAATCTGCCTGTTCATTATGCGATGCACGGCCAGGTATATTGCGATCCGCGCGTTAATGCGGGTTGGACATTCCCTAAATTCACCTTTGCTCACCGTCCTTCGTTTATCCGAATTGCTGCGGGTGTGGGCCGGCACACCAAGACTCCTACGATGGATCAGCTCTATCCGGGACCCGCTTATCTCGACATCACGCAGCTCAATTATTACCACAGCAACCCAGCTTACCGTTTAATCAATCAGCAAACCTATATCATTGACCCCACAAACGAGGCTCTTCGCCCTGCACGTAACCTGAAATGGGAGATCAGTGCAGATGTGAACGTCGGCGGAAACCGCCTTTCTGTCACACTGTTTCGCGAAGATATGCGTTCGGGTTTCAGGTCTTCTACCATCTATTCGCCCTTTATGTACAAGAAATACGATGCTTCGGGCGTAGATGCTTCCAAGTTAACGGCTCCGCCGTCTGTGGCCAATCTGCCCTATTCCACGATGAGCGAACTCTTCGGTCACAGTGAATACACCAATGGGAGCCGTACGTTGAAACGCGGAATAGAATATACTTTCGCGTCTGAACGTATCCGTCGGCTGCACACCCGATTGACAATTACAGGTGCGTGGTTTGTTACTCTCTATCATAACTCTATCACTTTGATGCAGCGCCCGAATGCAGTCGTAGGCGGAAAACAGATTCCTTATGCCGGAATTTACAAAGACAATGAGGGCGTCAAGCGCCAGATGGCCAACACAAACTTTACGTTTGACACCGATATTCCTAAACTTCGGTTGGCCTTCTCACTGTCAGCGCAATGCTTATGGTTTACTTCTTCGCAGCGCCAAAGGTTGAGTAACGAACCTGAACAGTATATGAGTGCTGACGGAACGGTGCACGACTGGAAGCCCGCTGACGCCCAAGACACGTATCTCCGATGGTTGGTGAGGAGATATACGGATGCTGATTATCGCAAAGATACGGTGCCTTTCAGTATGAATCTCAACCTAAAAGTAACGAAAAAGCTGTTTGGCGATCGCCTCAACATTGCGTTGTTCTGCAATAAGATATGGGATTATACGCCCGATTATGAGAATAATGGTACTACGATTCGCCGTCACGTAAATCCTTATTTTGGGTTGGAGATGAATGTGAAGATATGAACAGGGAGGCAGAAAAGAATGAAAAAGCTCTTTTATATGATATGTTTTGCGGTGGTAATAGCCGTTACTGCCTGCCACGAAGACAATGAAGAATACTTCGCCGAGGCCGATATTACTGTGAATGCAGGCGATACGCTCACGGTCGATCGCGTGCAGGCAACGGCTGTTCTGACCAATCTCAACACGCGACAGGTGACGACTTCGGCCGATTTCAACGGTCAGACACTCCGTATCTCGTTGCTGCGCGGAGCCTATATGGTCAGTATCGAGGGCTTGATACAATACAAAGACGTAACTCAAACGGTGCATACCCGACGCTTCCGGGCTTATACCGACTATGCCGAAATGGCTCAAACGAGCGGCAACCGACTTGTACTGAACTTGATATGGATGGACAGATGAAACGCTTCCTGTATGCAATCACGCTGGCATTGGCCTGTATTCCTGCAACGAAAATGAGTGCATCAGATCTCGATTCGGCCCGGACGGAACGCGCACGGATGTGGAATGACACGCGTCGTGCAGGTTGGACGAATCCCGCACTCTATGGAACGGCATTCCGAAAGACGCATTCCGCGCTCTTCTTTCAAAGCGATTGGGGGCACGAAAAAATACCCGTGGTGATGGAAAAAGGTTCCGGTCAGCTGTCGGGAGCGCTGAAAGCAGTTTCGTATATCCGTCTTTCAGACCGCACCACGGTGTGGGGAGCAGCCTCGTATACGACTGGCGAGACGCGAAACATCACTTGGAATAGCACCACTGATTATCATTTGTTGGCGCCTTATGTGTTGGCCGATACCGTGGGAGGTAACACCCGCAGTGAGCGTTACTGTTTCAGCGGGGGCTATTCGGCACGAATGGGCCAATGGACTGCGGCCGGCGAACTGCTGTTCAGGGCTGAACAGGAATACCGTAAGCGTGATCCGCGGATGCGAGGTATTGTCTCCGACCTTACGTTACGCGTCGGTGCGGCCCGCGATTGGGGCCTGGAGCGATGGGCACTGGCCGCAGAAGCCAACATCTATAAGCAGAATAACGACGTTGTTTTTCATCAAGAAGCAGGCGGTGTAACCGAATATCAGATGACAGGATTGGGCACTTACAATGCTCGTTTCACGGCTTCGGCCACCAGTATGTATTACAAAGGCGGCGGTATCGGCTTGCAAATAGATGCCCACCCGATATCGGCAGTGGGCTGGTTTGGCACCGTTGCGCTTTCGGCGCATCATTATGAGCGCATTTCCAACGAGTATAACTCGCTGCCGCTGACCACCCTTTATGTTGCGCGCGTAGGTCTTACGGCAGGTTGGAAACGCGAAGGCGCACGCTGTCTGGCCGTTTTCGGACACTTCGATCATACCCGGAAGAGCGGCGACGAACACGTGGCTGGTAACGCAGTAGGCGGCGAATACCCCGTGTTAGCAGACTTAACGATGTATAAACATCGGCTGACGGATGCTTCGCTCCACGCTGTTTACGGTGAGCAGAACCGCATTTGCTGGTATGTACGGGCTGCCGTGGGTTATCGAAACAGCCGCGAACGCTATGCATATCCATTACGACAGATGGACGACCGACGGCTTTACGGTCGGTTGGATACCCAATGGCTCATCCCCGTTACACGCCGTTTCACTTTCGAATGCGTGTTGGGCGGTAGTTATTCGGCCAACATCGACAAGGCCATTACAATGCCTTACGCCAATATGGAAGCATCGTTTATCCGAAAAGTCAATGCTACCTACCGACAACTGACGGCTAACTGCACGGCGATTAATGGCAAATTGCGAGGCGATTACACGTTGGCCGCACGGCGATTAACGGTGTATTGTGAGTTGGTTGGCAGTCAGTGGTTTAGCAACGTACAAAACAACGGACAGCAAGTAGGCCTCACGTTAGGGATCACTTATTAATAATTGTATAACAAATCAATAATAACAGAACAATGAACAACAAAATTTTGATGAGCTTTTTGATGCTCCTAACCGTGTGCACGACGCTTATTTCGTGTAAAGATAACGACGAACAGACGCCCACTGTGGCTCAATCGGTAACACTGCAAATGCCGTTGAACCTCACGGATGCCGTTCTCAGTAATGCCACAGCAACGTTTATGAACGTTCAGACGAGTCAAACCTTCACTATAACGGCCTTTACCAAGATGGGCAACGACTATGTGGCAACCACCAATTTGCCCGTAGGCACTTACAATGTGAGTGTTGCCGGAACCATTATTTACACCATTGCGGGTACCAAAACTACCAGCAACGTGAAGGCACAAACGCAAAACGTGACCATAAAAGAGAGTGGAACGAAGCCGGGTAATGTCTTGCTGACGCTCAATACCTATACGGCCAAAGAGGGATTCGTTATTTCCGAAATCTTTTTTTCAGGCAATCTGACACCCGAAGGCAAGCAATATAGCAACGGTCAATATATTAAAGTGACTAACAACACTAATGAAACGCTCTATGCAGATAGCTTAGCCTTTGTGGAATCGGCTTTCAATACGGCATTGAAACACGCCTATACACCCGATATTATGTCGCAAGCCATCAGTGTAGATGCCCTCTATATGATTCCCGGTAACGGCAAGTCGGTACCTGTTCAGCCTGGAAAGAGCTTGCTGTTAGCCATTGACGGCATTAATCATAAGGAAAAATGCACCACTGCTTACGACCTAAGTAAAGCAGATTTTGAGTTTTACGATGTAAGCAGTAACAATATAACGGATATCGATAACCCGTCAGTTACCAATTTAGATAAATGGTATTGCTACACCAAATCGATTTTTATGCTGCACAATCGAGGTTATAAAGGCTATGCATTGGTGAAGATGCAAGCATCGAAAGAGGACTTTTTAAAGAACAATTTCTACACGGCGACTTATCAATTCACCTTTGGTGGCTTCAACAAAACAATGAAAGAAGAGGCTTATAAGATACCTAACTCGTGGGTAGTAGATGCCGTTAATCTGGGTGCTAAGGGTAGATATGAATGGAGTGTGTTCTCAGCTGCCCTCGATGCAGGCTGGACTTACTGTTTGGAAAAGGATAACGACAAGACACGTTACGGTTTGTCGGTGATTCGGAAGATGGAAAACGGCAAGTATGTCGACACCAATAATTCTACCAACGACTTTATTCCGCGTAGCAAAGCGAGCTTAGGCAACTAACAAATCAGTGCGAATGAAGATACAAAAGGGCTTTTTGGCCTTTCTTCTTTACATCTTGTTGCCCGTCGTGTCAGCAGCACAGACGGTGCAACAAGATGATACTTATCGTATGGGTAAGTTAAAGAACGGCCTGACTTATTATATTCGGCATAACGGAAAAGAGCCGGGCATTGCCGATTTTTACATCGCCCAGCGCGTGGGTTCTATCTTGGAAGAGCCTCGCCAACGCGGATTGGCTCATTTCTTAGAGCATATGGCCTTCAACGGAACGGTAAATTATCCAGGCAAAGACGGTAGGTTGGGTATCGTTCCATGGTGTGAGACCGTGGGAATTAAGTTCGGAACCAATCTGAATGCTTATACCAGTGTCGACCAAACTGTTTATAACATCTCCTCGGTGCCCGTTAAACGTGAGGAAATCCTTGATTCTACGCTGCTCATTCTGCACGACTGGAGTCATTATTTGCTGTTAACAGATAAGGAAATAGACAAAGAACGTGGCGTGATTCACGAAGAATGGCGCACGCGAAGAGCCGGAAAAGCCACTCAAAGAATGTTGGAACGCGTGTTGCCGATAGTATACCAAGGTACGAAATATGCTGACTGTCTACCCATCGGGTCGATGGACATCGTCGATAAGTTCCCTTATAAGGACCTGAGAGACTATTATCAGAAATGGTATAGGCCCGATTTGCAGGCTATTATCGTTGTAGGTGACATCGATGTTGCCCGTATCGAGACTAAGATTAAGCAGCTTTTCGGGTCGATTCCGATGCCGAAGAATCCCGCAAAGCGTGTGTATTATCCTGTAACTGATAACGAGCGGATGATCGTTGCAGTAGACAAAGACCGCGAACAACCTATTATCCTGGCCAGTCTTTATATGAAACACGCCGCAACGAGCGATGATCAGAAGGTTACAGTGCGTTATTTGCGTGACGGATACATAGAAAACCTCGTCGCATCGATGCTTAATGAGCGACTCAGCGAGCTGCAACACCGTACTGATCCGCCTGTGTTGAGTGCCACAGCACGCACCGGACAGTTCTTGGTTTCGCGTACTAAGGATGCTTTTTCGTTGTCGTTCGGTTGCCGACAAGAGAACATTCGCGGCTCGTTCGATGCTGTTCTGACCGAGAGTGAGCGTGCCCGTCGTTACGGTTTTACGTCGGCCGAACTCCAACGAGCTAAAGCCATTCGCCTGAAAGCGGCCGAGCGCTTGTTCAAAGAGCGTGATATGCGCAAGAACGGATACTATGTGCGCACGGCATTAAGTCATTTCCTCGAAGCAGAACCGATGCTTTCGGCCGAAGAAAATCTGCGACTCATAACGCAGTTCGATTCACAAGTGACGCTCGCCGATGTCAATGCGGCTGCCAAAGCACTGATTTCCGACCGCAATCAAGTACTTACCGTCTATGCACCCGATAAAGAAGAGTTGCACTTTCCGACCGCTGCGGAGTTTGAAAAATACGTTCTTGATGCACAGGCCCGCACCTACACGTCTTATCAAGAGTCAGCTGTGCCCAAGGAACTGATGACCGAACGACCAACGCCAGGTCGCATTTTGTCGGAGCAAGACCATGGGAAGCACGGCGTGAAAGTGCTTAAACTAAGTAACGGAGTTGAAGTTTATGTCAAGCAAACGGACTATAACAAAGACCAAATTACGATGCATCTCTATGCTAACGGCGGTACTTCGCTTTATCCGGACAGTGATGTCGTCAATTTTCCGTTGATTACCAACGTTGTAAAAGATGCCGGAGTGGGGCGCTTCAATGCGTCGACGCTGCGCAAAATGTTGGCTTCCAAGGTTGTCAATGTTTGGCCTTCGATCGACGATCGTACACAAAGCATCGAAGGTTCATCGTCGGTCAGAGATCTGAAAACAATGATGGAGCTTACCTATCTCTACTTTACGCAACCTCGAAAAGACTCAATCGCTTTCCGATCTCTCATCAACCGCATGCGATCGTTTCTTACTAATCGCGAGGCTAATCCCCAAGTAGCATACAACGACTCGTTGCTGGCCATCCTATATGGCAATAGTCCACGTGTGCAATCGATGAAACGAGCCTCGCTCGAACGTGTGTCTTACGACCGAATGATGCAGATTTATCGTGAACGTTTTAGCGATGCATCGGGCTTCAAGATGCTTCTCATAGGCAATGTAGACCTTGACACGCTTCGGCCTTTGCTCTGTCGGTATATTGCTTCGCTGCCAGCCATGCATCGAAAAGAGACTGCTGCCGATACGTATCCGTCTTTCCGAAATGCCGACGAGACGCGACTCTTCCGCAAAAAGATGGAGACTCCCTCGGCACTTGTCAGTATTTTCTATCCTTTCTCAGTGCCTTTCACGGCCAAAAATGATCTGATTCTGGATGTATTAAAGCGTGTTTTGACCATCGCTTATACTGATTCGGTACGCGAAGAAAAGGGCGGAACCTATGGTGTTAGCGTCGGTTCGAGTCTTGAAAAAGATGCAAAGCCTACGGCAATGGTGCGTATTTCGTTCCGCACAGCCCCTGCCAAATATGCCGATCTCATCCCAATTGTCTATCGACAAGTAGAAAATCTCGCTCTGAAAGGTCCCAACCAAGCCAGCCTGAATAAAGTAAAGGCTTTCTTGCTAAAGGCTTATTCGCAGAATATTATTACCAATGAATACTGGTATTACATATTATATAACGAGCTTCGGAACGGTGTCGATTTCCACACGGACTATGAGTCGTTGCTGAAAAGCATCTCGCCTGCTGACATAAAACAAATGGCTCACACTCTGCTCAATGCTCACCGCCGCATCGAAATTACGATGATGGCAGAGTAAAAATATTCAAACGGAATAACATAAGGAATATAAATAATAAGGGATTTGTATGTAGTTGATTTTTAGATACATACAGATCCCTTTTTATTGAACGGTTATTTGTAATATGATTAGCGGTTAATTGCACGGCGATTAACGGTTAATCGTCGTACGTTTAACTGTTAGTTGCAATGTAATTAACGGTTAATCGCAACGCTGTTTGTATGTTGTTGATTAACAGAGAGATACTTGCTGATAGAAGTTCTACCTCTACTCCCTTCCACGTAGGGATGGGAGCGTTATGTTGTTGATGTATTGTAGCTTTTGTTTGCAATATATGTCAAAAACAGTTAGCTGTTAACTGTTAATTCTCGGGTAATATATTGTGCATTATGTATTATGAATTGAATTCTCGTACGGAGCTTCCTGACCTCTTAATTTAGGAGGCTTGGAAGGATTATCAATTAGGAAAGTGCTCTTCTGTTTAGGCTTTCCATTGCATTTTGTACGATATGTGAACTTTTTTGTATGGGTAAGACGCTTCTTTTTCTACTTTTCTGCTTACATTTGTCACACGTTTGAGACGACCGATATTGAATTGAATCAAATTCCCGGAAAAATGAAAATGAGAAACCTGATATGGACTTTGCTGTTTCCTATGGCATCTTATGCCGGCGAAATCAGCGTGAGTATCACGAATCCTACGGCTTTACAACGAAGTGAAGTTGTGGAGATTGATGCTAAACGGATATATGATAAGCTCGGAATCGGTTATGGGTCTGCGCTTATTATTCGGAATGCTTATCGGCAACAGATTGCTTATCAGCTGACAACAGACAGTCTGTTGCTTATCGACAGTAAGGTGCGACCGATGGGAACAGTGACTTATACGGTTGTTCCGGGGCAAGCAGTGCCGATGAAAAGTGCTGTTGACGGGCGACTTTACGCTTGGCGTGTAGACGATTTTACGTGGGAGAACGACCTGGGAGCGTATCGTGCTTATGGTCCGGCACTGCAACGCACGGGCGAAAAGGCTTTCGGCATAGATGTTTGGCTGAAATCCACTCCGCGCTTGGTGGTGGAGGAGCGTTATCGCAACGTGTTTGTGGCCAACAGTCAGGTAGATAAACTGCGTAAACAAGGGCGAAATGAGGAGGCCGACAGTGTGAAACGGGAAAACTCATTGCACTTGGATCACGGCAATGGACTTGATTGTTATAGCGTGGGTCCGTCTTTGGGGTGCGGTGCTCCTGGCGTATTGATCGGCGATAGCATCGTGATGCCCTATTGTTTTCAGCGCTATAAGGTGTTGGAAAACGGTCCGTTGCGTTTCACCGTGGAGTTTGTCTACGGTAAAACGACAATCGACGGGCAGAAAGATGTTGTGGAACACAGGCGCATCAGCCTTGACAAGGGCAGCTATTTCAATCGTACTACTGTTTGGTATGAGTATTTACGCCGTCCGATAAGGGTGTGTGCAGGTGTCGTCATTCATTCTGCCGATACGAAAAGCATACGTTTAGGCAAGGATTTTGTGCAATATGCGGATCCCACGGACAGTCCTGAACGGCATAGTTTTCAGATTTACGTGGCGGCAGTTTTCCCATATGGGATAGAGAAAACGCGTTTCGTACCGTGCTCCCGATTGCAAGGCGATATCGCAGGGCACGCTATCGGAGAGAAGATTTTGCGAGAGAATGAACGTTTCGTTTATTATTTCGGTGCAGGATGGACGGGTCGTGGTGTCGAGAATCAAGATGTTTGGCAACAGAAAATCGACCTGTTCAGACAGAATTTAGTCGCTCCACTGAAAGTGTCGATAGCTGTAAAGGGAGCCTGATCAATACATTAACTTGTTCGTTTGTCAGCTCGTTGATCATTGTTTAAAATATAAACTCATTATAAATGAAAATCGTAACATTAGGAGAAATTATGCTTCGGCTTTCTCCGGAAGGTAACGGTCGCTTCGTTCAAGCCGATTGTTTTCGTATCATTCCGGGAGGAGGTGAAGCCAATGTGGCTGTCAGTCTGGCCAATTATGGGCATCAGAGTTGTTTCGTCAGCAAGTTACCCGAGCACGAAATCGGGCAAATTGCCGTGAATGCACTGCGTCGTTACGGTGTAGATACACAGTACATTGTCCGTGGCGGGGCACGTGTCGGGCTTTATTATGCAGAGACTGGCGCGTCGATGCGGCCGAGTAAGGTGATTTATGACCGCGCTCACGCGGCCATTGCAGAGTGTGATCCACAGGAATTCGACTTTGATGAAATAATGGATGGAGCTCAGTGGTTTCATTGGAGTGGCATAACGCCTGCACTGAGCAATCAAGCTGCACTGTTGACAAGGCTTGCTTGCGAGGCCGCCCATCGTCATCACGTAACTGTAAGTTGTGACTTGAACTATCGTAAAAAACTTTGGACTTCTGAGAAAGCAATCTCTGTGATGTCTCCTTTAATGCAATACGTGGATGTATGTATCGGTAATGAAGAGGATGCTCAGCTCTGTTTGGGATTCCGTCCTGATGCCGATGTAGAAGGAGGAAAGACAGATGCCGATGGATATCATCGTATTTTTGAACAGATGATACGGCAATTCGGGTTTCAATATGTTGTTTCAACGCTTCGTGAATCTTATTCTGCGACTTGTAATGGATGGAAAGCGCTTATCTTTAATGGTAAAGAATTTTATGAGAGTAAGCGTTATGAGATTAATCCGATCATTGATAGAGTAGGGGGAGGAGACGCTTTTTCCGCCGGACTTATTCACGGTTTGCTGACTAAGAAGACTCAAGGCGAGGCGTTGGAGTTTGCCGTTGCGGCTTCGGCTTTGAAACATACGATCGGCGGAGACTTTAATCTTGTTAGTGAAGATGAAGTAGAGTCGCTTGTTAAAGGGAATGCAAACGGTCGAGTACAACGATAAAGAGAAATATAGGAAATATAATGGCAAAGTTTGATAAGATAGAAGTCTTGCAGAAGATAGGTGCAACTGGTATGGTGCCTGTCTTCTATCACAAAGACGTTGAATTGGCAAAGCAGGTGGTGAAAGCTTGCTATGACGGCGGCGTACGTGCTTTTGAGTTTACGAATCGAGGCGATTTCGCCCACGAAGTATTTGGAAATTTGGTGAAATGGGCTGATAATGAGTGTCCTGAATTGGCTCTTGGAGTAGGCTCTGTCATTGATCCTGCAACGGCGGCATTATATATTCAGCTCGGTGCCAACTTCATTGTGGGGCCGCTCTTTAATCCGGATATTGCCCCGATTTGTAATAGACGTCTGATACCTTATTGTCCGGGATGCGGCAGTGTCAGTGAGATTGGCAAGGCACAAGAGTTGGGTTCCGACCTGACGAAACTCTTTCCCGGTGACGTTTTGACGCCGAAGATGGTGAAAAATATTATGGCTCCGTGTCCGTGGACAAAGATTATGGCGACGGGAGGCGTCGAACCTTCGCGCGAAAACTTGGCAGAATGGTTTAAGGCAGGTGTTTTTTGTGTGGGAATGGGGTCTAAGTTATTTCCCAAAGAGCGGATTGCTGCTGGTGATTGGGCGTATATCACGGAACTGTGCAGGGCGTGTCTTACCATTATTAGTAGCTTGAAATCATAAGATAAGTAAGTTTTATGAATGTATTCAGTTATATAATTCAGTTAGGAGCGAGTGTAATGATGCCGATTCTCTTTACTTTAATCGGTCTCATTATCGGTATGAAGTTCGGTAAATCACTAAAATCCGGTCTGTATGTCGGTGTCGGTTTCGTTGGATTAGGCATCGTGACGTCTTTGCTGACGACTAATTTTAATGCTCCTTTAAGTAATATCTCCGAGCTTTATCAGCTGCAACTCAACATCTTTGATATGGGATGGCCGGCTGCGGCAGCCGTTGCTTACAACACAGCTGTCGGTGCTCTTGTCATTCCTGTGTGCTTAGGTGTCAATCTCTTGATGTTACTCACCAAGACAACACGCACTGTTAACATTGACCTTTGGAATTACTGGCACTTTGCTTTTATTGGTGCTGTAGCTTATTTTGTGATGGGAGAAAGTCTCTTTTGGGGATATTTTGCAGCCATCATCTGCTATATTATAACGTTAGTCAGTGCAGATCTGATTGCAGGAAAGTTTCATCGCTATTATGAGAATTTAGATACCATCTCTATTCCGCAACCTTTCTGTCTGAGTTTTGTTCCTTTTGCCATTGTCATCGACAAGGTATTGAATCTTATTCCGGGTTTCAACAAGTTGGATATAGATGCCGAAGGCTTAAAGAAAAAGTTCGGAGTGCTTGGCGAACCACTTGTATTGGGCGTTATAGTGGGGCTTCTCATCGGTGTCTTTGCACATCAAAATCTGAAAGGAATACTCTTTTTGGGAATCACGATGGGGGCTGTAATGGAATTGATTCCGCGCATAACGAAACTCTTTATAGATGGATTGATGCCTATTTCAGAGAAAACCAAGGAGTTGATTGACAAACGTTTTCACGGACGTAAGATATTTATTGGAATGAGTCCGGCCCTTGTTATTGGTCATCCTACAACGTTGGTAGTGTCTCTTTTACTTATTCCGACTGCTCTTGTCGTAGCTGTTATCCTGCCCGGAAACCAGTTCTTGCCTTTGGCTTCATTGGCAGGAATGTTCTATCTTTTCCCTTTGGTGCTTCCGATTACTAATGGAAATGTTGTCAAGACCTACCTGATAGGACTTGTTGCAATTGTCATCGGCTTATATTTCGTTACGGATATGGCACCCGATTTCACAATGGCGGCCAATGAAGTATATAAAGCTACGGGCGATTCAGCAGCTAAAATACCCGAAGGGTTTGATGGTGGAGCGCTGGATTTTGCCTCTTCGCTTTTCGGATGGACGATATATAAACTCACATGTTACGTGAAATACGTCGGTCCGACAGTGCTTGTGGTTCTTACACTTGGTATGATGCTTTATAATCGCAGACAGATTATTGCAGACGAAAGTCAATCTCTTTAAATCCATTTAATTAATAAATCAAGAAACGATAATGAAAAAACTGACGACTTCTATTGCTCTCCTGCTTTTCGTTTTAAGCAGTATTGCTCAGACAACAAATTATAATGTCCGTTGGGCGAACCATCCCGCAGATGTAAAAAACTATGATACGCAACGCCTTCGCAAAGAGTTTCTCATTGATAAGGTGTTTGCGCCTAACGAAATCAACTGGACTTACACGATGTATGACCGCTTCTTGATTGGCGGTGCAGAGCCTGTCGGGATGCCGTTAGAACTGAATCCCATCGAACCATTGAAAGCTAAGACGCTATTAGAGAACCGAGAGCTTGGCATTATCAATGTCGGCGGCGAGGGAACGGTTACAATAGACGGAAAGGTTTATAACCTCGGATTCCAAGAAGGAATCTATATCGGTCGCTCCACAGCGGAACATCCCAATCGCATTGTACTTTCGAGCAAAGACAGTTCGCGGCCGGCTAAATTCTATATGAATAGTGCCGTTGCCCACAAAAGCTATCCGACGAAACTTGTAACACTGAAAGATGCCAAGAATATCAAGGCTGGAAGTCTTGCCGGAAGTAATGACCGTGTCATTCATCAATTGATTATCAACGGCGTTGCAGGCGTTCAAACCTGTCAGTTACAGATGGGAATAACAGAGCTCAAGACAGGTTCCGTTTGGAATACGATGCCTGCTCATACGCACCTTCGCCGTATGGAGACTTACCTTTACTTTAATGTTCCCGGCGATCAGATGATCTGTCATTTGATGGGAGAACCCCAAGAAACCCGTCATATTTGGATGAAGAACGAGCAAGCCGTTATTGCTCCTCAATGGTCTGTCCACTGTGCGGCAGGTACAAGCAACTATACCTTTATTTGGGGAATGGCCGGTGAGAATCTTGATTATGGTGATATGCAAGTCGTCAAGATAACGGATCTGAGATAAATGAGTAAATGAGTGAACTCGTTGGTAAGTAAACGAGTTGGCAAGTGGGTAACAGACAAGTTAACAAATTGACGAATTAACAAGCAAACGAGTTATCCGGAACCTTGTTTACTCGTCGGCTTGTCAACTCGTCAACTATAAAATAAATAACAATGGATACTTTTTCAAAAAACTTTTCCTTAGAAGGTAAAGTCGCATTAGTCACAGGTGCGGCTTACGGAATCGGTTTCGCCATAGCAGAATCTTTTGCTTTGGCAGGAGCAAAAATTGCTTTCAACTGTCGTGATCAGAAACATTTGGATCAGGCTTTGGCCGATTATGCAGCCAAAGGTATTGCCGTTAAGGGTTACATCGCAGATGTTACGGACGAAGAGCAAGTAAAAAATCTGGTGGATCAAATCACTCGTGAGCTTGGCACTATCGACATTCTTGTCAATAATGCGGGTATAATCAAACGCATCCCGATGGAAGAAATGAGTGTGGAAGACTTCCGCAAAGTCGTGGATGTAGATTTAAATGCACCGTTTATTGTGTCTAAAGCCGTCATTCCCGGTATGAAAAAGAAAGGTCGCGGGAAGATTATCAACATCTGTTCGATGATGAGCGAGTTGGGACGTGAGACCGTTTCAGCTTATGCTGCGGCCAAAGGAGGCTTGAAAATGCTTACACGTAACATCTGTTCTGAGTTCGGTAGCTATAACATTCAGTGTAACGGAATCGGTCCGGGATATATAGCGACACCTCAAACAGCCCCGTTACGTGAGCTCCAATCTGACGGAAGTCGTCATCCTTTCGACCGTTTTATTCTGTCGAAAACGCCTGCCGGTCGTTGGGGAACGCCCGAAGACCTGATGGGACCTGCCGTATTCCTTGCCAGTGAGGCTTCCGACTTTGTCAATGGACACATCCTTTATGTAGACGGTGGCATCTTGGCCTATATCGGAAAACAGCCATAGACGCTTTTGCTTTATTGAAACGGCGGGCGTGTTGTTGGCTGATCGCCCGATGAGGTTAATCAAAGTTAAAGTCTGATTTGCATATCCTGTATAGGCAGTTAATTCCTACCGAAAGGTAACTGTATTACGGCTGTGTAACTGCTTGCCTGATTTACGGAAAAGAACTATCTTTGTACACAAATTCATTTTAAACGAAACAGAAAGATTATGAGTAAAAAAGTAGCAGTATTGGCAGTCAATCCGGTAAATGGTTTGGGACTTTTCACGTATTTGGAAAACTTCTTCGAGAACAAAATAGAATATCGTTTGTTTGCCGTTTCTGACTCGACGGATATCAAAACTAATTCAGGTGTCGCGTTGAGAACAGATGATGTTATCGAGGGTTTAGTCGGCCACGCAGCTGATTACGATGCTTTGGTTTTCTCGTGCGGTGATGCTGTGCCGGTGTTTGCACAGAATGCGGACAAGCCTTACAATCAATTGCTGATTCAAGTCATTAAAGAATTCGGGGCTGCCGATAAATTATTGATTGGCCATTGCGGTGCAGGCGTATTCTTCGATATCGCCGGTGTGGATTCCGGAAAGCAGATCGCGTGCCATCCTTATGTGAAAGATACGATTAAAAACGGTTCATATACTGCTGCGCCTTGTATTGTCGACGGCAATATTTACACTGCAGCTGAAGAGAAAGAACTGCATTTGCTGATGCCGGAAGTGATCGATGCGCTGAAATAAAGAAGCTAAGAGGAGAAAAGGGGCTGTTAGGACGAAGCCTCATCCTAACCCTCTCCCAAGAGAGGGGGAACCGGAGCGCTGATTTGTTTGTATCTGCTTGATCTTCAAACCGATGGAGAATGTATAATGATTAACCGTTAGTTGCATTCCAACTAACGGTTAATCATTATGCGAAAAGCCGTTAAACGCAATGCGTTTAATCGTTAGTTACAATGCGTTCAGCCGTTACTTGGAATGCGATTTGATGCTTTCCGGAAAGCGACCGACGATTCTCCCGAAATTCAACAATGATTTCTTAATGGTTAATGTCCGATTACTTTCGAGAGAAATCGTTCTCTGTCGACGATAAAACGCAGGTGAGTACCCTCGCCGATCACCGTTGTTCCCTCGCGTGCAACGACGGAAAAATAGAGCTTTTTACCATCAATCCGTGTCACCGTAGCCGTGGCCTCCACCTCCGCTCCTATTTTCGAAGGTTTCAAATGCGACGACTCGATGTGCCCGCCGACGGTCGTTGTCCCCTCATCCAACTCCTCTGCAACGGCCAGCATTGCCGCATTCTCCATCAATGCCAGCATCGCCGGCGTACCTAATACAGGCATATCGCCCGATCCGAGGGTAATAGCACTATTGTCATTACACACCGTCAGCCGACTGGTGTGGCTTAATCCTTCTCGTAACATATTGTTTTCTTTTATCTGATTTTAACCGTAATCACTGCGGGGAATATAAAACTTAAGTCGCCTCTGTCAGCCAATGTCTTGCGCAGATTGGCCTCGGTGCGGGGCACACGCTTATTAAATACTTTCTTACCTTGATATTTTACCACCACGGGACGGTCTAAATCGACCATCTCGTCATTCAACATCAGCGTGAGCGAAGAATAATCACACCGACTGATATCAATTTCATTGCCGCGAATTTCGGCTCTGACGGTCATTCCCCGACGCATCTGTTTGGCAGGAATCTCCATCCAATAAAAACTCGGTCGACGAACTTCTTCCTGCTGCCAGACAATTTTTCGAGGATAAGGATTGCGCTTGAAACGCGGCAACCAATGCACGGCCGCAGAGTCTTGCCGATGCATCCAGTGACCTTTATCAGCCAAAATGTGTGTCTCGTGGATATAACCCTCAGGATCATCGCGCTGCAACGAGTCTAATTGCAGCCCCCGTTCAGTATCCAACCGATTGCGGTCGTAAGCCGCATCAAGCCCTCCACACCAAATCATAAACGGCGTGTTGCGCAGATTCAGCAGTGAAACGTCGCCCGGATGGCCTGCCATCATCGAGGCAGCAGCCCATCTGTCAGCCATTCGAGGTGCCATTCGCCATACTCCGTCACCGCCAGCCGAATAGCCCATAATATATACTTTGTTGGGATTTACATCGAGATAAGCCTCGCACATTTGTATAACGGTCTCGTAAAGCGTATCAATGCCGCGCCGACACCACATATTCCAAATGTTCCACGGTGCCCGTGGCGCCACGTAAACACAATCGGCAGGACGATAAAGGAGCTTCTGATTCTCCCATTGTTGGTCATTGTCGGCTGCCGGAACGCCTCCGCCGCCGTGCAACGAGATATAAAGACTGTAACCGTCTGCGGGTTTCTGTCCGTAGACTCGCCACCAAAGAGGCATCGTGAGCGTATCGCTCTTGGCCACCTTATTATTATATACCGATGCCAGTCGTACTTTGGTATCTGCCAGCCACTGTGCTTTTATCTGCTCGGCCACGGCTTTTGCCTCTGTTTTCGACAGTTTCTTCTCTGCTGTCTTACTGCCGGCCGCTACACCGGTGGGGCACAATACGCACACGATTGCAAGTACAAGAATGAGCTTGACGAATCTCTTCATCTTATTCAAAATATTATTTTAATGTTAATAATGCCGCAAAGATACGGTTTTCCGACCAAATTCTGCTATAAAATCGGCAGTTTATCTCATCTGTCAACATCGCAAGTCGGGAAATATTAAGTGTGAAATTACTCTTTCCTTATGCCTTTCCAGTCTTCTTTCCAAGGAATAATTATACTGTCAAAATGCTGTTATTTGTAAATAAATTCATAGTTTTGCAGTCGAAAATCGTATAAAAATACAGAAATGGATACCAGAAATCGCAGAATAGAACTATTGAAAATGCTCCTTGCTCAGCAGGAATTGGGTAGTCAGGAAGAGATTTTGCGGGCACTCGCCAAACGAGGATTTAAGATGACGCAAGCCTCAATGAGCCGCGACTTGAAGCAGATGAAAGCGGTGAAAATCACCGGAAAGGATGGGAGAAAAGTTTATGCACTGCCCAACGAGACAGCCTACAAGCGTATCTCACAATCATATTCGGTACAAGGAGTGCCTCTCACATCGGGATTTCAGTCCATTCATTTCTCTGAAAATATCGCAGTCATCAAGACAAAACCTGGTTATGCCGGTTCGATTGCATATAACATCGACAACGGTGGAATAGTAGAGGTTCTCGGAACGATAGCCGGTAACGACACGGTTTTCATCTTGCTCAAAGCTGGCACGATGCCTTCGGAAGTGCTCAAAGCCCTGAATCGGATTATTCCTGATATCAGGTGAAGAAAAAAATGATGTCCCGTGCAACTTTCGGGGTTGTATTTTCGTCTAACGAATAAATATCTAAAAAAGCAAGAATTATGGCAAGAGGAAAGACATTATATCGTTCCAGAGATCGCATTATTGCAGGAGTCTGCGGAGGAATAGCTGATTATTTCGACTTCGATCCGACGATTTTCCGCATTATTTACGCTATTCTCACGATATGTACGGCATTTAGCGGTTTACTCATTTATTTGATTTGTTGGATCGTAATGCCCGAAGAAAGATAATACCCTGCTCTTTACGACTTTCTCCGAAAGTGGAATCTACGACATCGATTAGGGTTGTCTACAATTTTGTTTGCCCGTATCTGCTTTGCGATTTCGGCGAACAGGTGTTTAAAGTCAGGCTTTTTAATAAACGATTATACATTTTTAGTTAGGTTATCAGTGGGAAAGCTCTCGCCTGGCGAGAGCTTTCTTCGTTTCTATCCTCTTCATTTCGACGGGTAAATTTTCTTCTTCCATTCTCTTGTTTTTATCTTTCACTGTTTGAAGAAAGAGTTGTCCATTTTTTCACATATCCTTTTCAAGTGTGCAATTATGAAGCATTCTACTTATAAAATGTGTAAAAGAAATGTCGAAAAACTATCTTTCCGAAAAATAATTCGTAATTTTGGAACGTACAAATAACCAAAATATGGAAGAATCAATACGACAAATAGGAGAGCGATTGAAAGGCCTTCGCGAGGTCTTCAACATCCCAGCAGAAGAAGTTGCAGAGCTTTGCGACATTTCATTAGAACATTATTTGAAGATAGAAGCAGGTGAGGCAGATCCTTCTCTCTATCGACTCTCCAAAATAGCCAAGCGTTATGGCATCGGCATTGACGTGCTGTTGTTCGGTGAAGAACCGCGAATGAGTACTTATTTCCTTACCCGTCGGCAGCAGGGAATGAGTGTAGAGCGTACCAAAGGCTATGCTTACGAGAGTCTGGCAAGCGGCTTTCGCGGTCGTAAAGTTGATCCGTTTATGGTCACGGTAGAGCCTTTGCCGGGCGAAAAGAGGCATAATAAGAACTCGCATGCAGGTCAGGAATACGACTATGTGCTTGAAGGTGATCTTGAAATTACCATCGGCGAGAAAGTGATGACGCTTCATCCGGGTGATAGCATCTATTTTGATGCGGGTCAGAAACATTGTATGCGCGCACTCGGAGACTGCGCTGTGCGGTTTCTTTGCGTTGTAATCTAACGGAGGATAACACGATGATAGAACGTTTTTTGAAGCAAATACATTTCTCTTCCGTTGAAGATTATAAGAAAAATCTACACTTCATTGTTCCCGAAAACTTTAATTTCGCTTACGATGTAATGGATGTTTGGGCTGCCGAAAAGCCCGATAAGACGGCAATGATATGGACGAACGATGCGGGTCAGGAGATTATCTTCACTTTTAAAGATCTTAAAACCCTGAGCGATCAGGCTGCGAGTTATTTCCAAACGCTGGATATCGGATATGGAGATAGGGTAATGCTCATTCTGAAACGTCATTACGAGTGGTGGATTTCGATGCTGGCGTTGCACAAACTCGGTGCTGTCGCCATTCCCGCTACACATATGCTGACTACCAATGATATTGTTTACCGAAACAATCGAGCTGGTGTCAAGGCTATCGTTTGTGTGGGCGAAGACTATGTTTTAACACAAGTGAGCGAGGCAATGAGTGCGAGTCCTACGGTAAAAACATTAGTCTCGATAGGTCCGGGGGTACCCGATGGATTCCACGATTGGCATAAAGAGATAAATAATGTACCTGCTTTCGTTCGTCCGAAACACGTGAATGACAATAGCGATACGCTTCTTATGTACTTCACAAGTGGCACAAGCGGCGAGCCGAAAATGGTTGCCCACGATCACCTCTATGCGCTCGGGCATATCACGACAGGTGTATTCTGGCACAATCTGCGTGAAGACAGCATTCATCTCACCGTTGCTGACACAGGCTGGGGTAAGGCCGTGTGGGGAAAACTGTATGGACAGTGGTTTGCAGGAGCCGTTGTTTTCGTGTTCGATCACGAGAAATTCACGGCCGATAAACTATTAAGACAGATGGAGAAGTTTCATATCACATCGTTCTGTGCACCTCCGACGGTCTATCGTTTTATGATTCGCGAAGACTTTTCACAATATGATCTCTCCTCGCTTCGTTACTGCTGCACAGCTGGTGAAGCACTGAATCCAGCCGTTTTTGATAAATTCAAACAACTCACAGGTATTTCTTTAATGGAGGGATTTGGGCAAACTGAGACTACGATGACACTCGGCACGATGCCGTGGATGCGTCCGAAGCCGGGTTCGATGGGTATGCCCAACCCGCAATACGATATCGATATCCTTCGTCCTGACGGTTCTTCGTGCGAAGACGGAGAAAAAGGCGAGATCGTAGTACGTATTGGCGAGCATAAACCTATCGGTCTTTTCAAGGGCTATTATCGTGATGCCGAACTGACAAAGCAAGTTTGGCACGATGGCGTTTACTATACTGGAGATATGGCTTGGCGCGACCAAGACGGTTATTACTGGTTCGAGGGTCGCATCGATGATGTTATCAAGAGTAGCGGTTATCGCATCGGACCATTTGAAGTGGAGTCGGCACTGATGACACATCCTGCTGTTGTGGAGTGTGCCATCACTGGAATTCCCGACGAGGTGCGCGGAATGGTGGTGAAAGCAACCGTTGTTCTCGGTGCAGAATGGAAGGAGCGGGCTGGCGACGAACTGGTCAAAGATTTGCAAAATCACGTCAAACACCAGACGGCACCGTACAAGTATCCTCGCATCATCGAGTTTGTCGATGAGCTTCCAAAGACCATCAGTGGCAAGATTCGTCGTGTAGAAATTCGCGAAAGAGATCACCAGAAGTGATACCTCACTAATTGAAAATCGATGATTGATAGCTGATCATCCTCTTAGCCCTCTAAATGAGGAGATTGATAGCCCTGAACAAAGGATAGCTTAATTTTAGACAGAAGATTAAAGGGTACAAGCAAGGGATTATCTTATTTCTATCTCCTTTCCAAAGGGAGAGGAGAGATGATTATCTTGATATCGTATGAAAATCAATTATTGTATGATTTGTATTGTGATTAATGGTCAAACGCAATATAATTAGCGGCTAAATAATATACGATTGATCGTTAATCAAAAAGTTATTTGTATCTTATTGTTATTCAATAAGATACAAATGCTTAGGCTCTTAAACTTCAATAGCTCTTTTTCAATTACCTATCTCTTCCAAAGATTCGCAATAGATAGAGGAATAGATTGATGAAATCGAGATATAAAGAGAGAGCTCCCATCAATGCGATTTTCTGTGCACTCTCATCTATATTGTCGCATTGGGCCAGCATAAGTTTGATTTTTTGCGAGTCCCAAGCGGTGAGTCCGATGAAGATTGCAACACCTGCGTAACTCAGAATCATGTCGAATCCCGAACTGTGCAGGAACAGATTGACCACTGTTGCAATGATAAGTCCAATGAGTGACATATAAAGTATGCGCCCTATTGAGGATAAGTCGCGTTTAGTGAAGTATCCGACGGCTGCCATTGCGGCAAAAGTTCCTGCCGTGATGAAGAACACCTGGGTGATGACCGTTGTAGAATAGACAGCGAAGATTGCGGAAAGCATTGCGCCGTTAAGTACCGAATAAAGTATAAAGAGTAGGGTGGCTGAGGTAAGGGAGAGCCGGTCGATAGCCCTTGTTACGCCTATCACTAATGCCAATTGTGCGATAATTAGTATCCAGAAAGTCATTCTGCTGGAATAAATCGCCGTCATCAGGCTCGGAGAATTGGCCACACCATAAGCCGTAACACCTGTAATGACGAGTGCTAAACTCATCCATACATACACTTTGCGCATCAATGCGGGAAATGCCAACGATATGACATTTTCTTTCTCACGTATCATTCTTTCTAAGTCTTGTACTTCCATAATTTTGGTGGATATTGTTTTGTTTATTGCCGCAAAGTTAGTCGTTTTCGGGAATATTCCCAAATAAAATCCATATTCTTATCGTTTATTGTCAGTTTTGTACTTTTCTGTTTTTCTGGAATGCTGCGGAATGGTACACTAAATTCACAGGTGCTCGTAACAATTTATTGAAATAAAAGTAGTCTTGTATATGTCGAGATATTAGAGCTTTCAAGAGAGTGTTTTAAGGTCAATTATAAATAGACTGAAATCTTGGGCCGATATGCTTATACTGCATCTTTATACCTTTTTATTAAGGTTTACAAGGAGATCGCTATGTTTATGAGAGGGTAAAATAGATAGTATTATCTCGTGCAGTGCTCTTTTATTTTGTTGCTTTTGGTTGCCGATTTGTGAGAAATGAGAAGTATAGGAGGAGACGACGAGTGGTATAGGACTTCCGGACGTCTCCTCCCATACTTCTCGTTATCAAGTATAAGATTCAAAATTGATATATAGGTTTTATTCAAGCTTGGAAGTAATAAATAGATTGAATATTTAAAATCGAAGTACAGAATCTTTGGTGTGTGGTGCTGCGTTGTTCATTTAGGTAACTTTTCCTACACTTTTCTATTGAAAAATGCTTGCGTTTGGAATAAAAGTACTAACTTTGCACCTGCAAATCGGGATGTAGCGCAGTTGGTAGCGCACTACGTTCGGGACGTAGGGGTCGGGCGTTCGAGTCGCCTCATCCCGACAGCGGAGCGACAAACAGGAAAATTCTGTTTGTCGCTTTTTATTTGCTATTAATTGATGCTATATAATATATAATAAGGTATAACTAAGAGTCTTGCCTCTATTTTGTAATGATTTTAGAATTTTTTCTTTTTATATTATGATTTTTCTTTATAATC